>JAAYCK010000135.1 GCA_012729835.1 Syntrophomonadaceae bacterium | reverse complement strand
TCTTACTGCGCATCTGGCTGAGAAAGCGACACTAAGCACCTATGGTCATGTAAAAATCAATAGGGGTTCTAGCGACGTTGTGCCAGCCTGTACGACCGGGAATATCACCCTGTATGTTCGCACTGATGGCAGTGACAGTAATGATGGCAGTGCCAATGATGCTGCACACGCATTATTGACAATCCAGGCTGCGGTTAATAAATTACCGCAGATTATCAATCATAATGCCAATATTAATGTAGCCGCTGGAACCTATGCCGAAGATGTTATGATCAAAGGGTTTACTGGTAAAGGCGAATTTTATTTAAATGGTGGAACCAATTTGACCACAGCGGCCAATTTCACTGTTAATTCCATATCTATAACTAAATGCGACAGCTTATACATGAAAGTTACAGGGTTTACCGCAATAGGTACAACTGTAACGGTGCAATCTGGATTTGCTGCCACATATAGTTCAGGTCAACAGGATTTCTTCTTCTGTATTTGTACGACATCTTCGGCATACGCCGGGTTTAGTTCTGGAGTTGCCGTTACCGTTTATTTTCAAACCTGCAAAGTTGCTAATAGAGGAGTAGGATTACAGCATAACATGGGTATGTGTGTTAGTGACTCGTGGGATGCTGGCTCAACTGGTAATACTATTGGCCTTAAAGCTATGTATGGCGGACAGCTGGCGAAAAATGGCACACAGCCAGCCGGTACAACGGCTGAATCGGCGCTTTATGGAGGGGTGATACACGCATGATGAAAACATTACATGCCAATGGAGACGTAATCAAGGCTGACCGAGTGATTAAAACCACAGATGCCATATATTGCTATACCACTGGCATCGTGGAACCCATTGCCGCCTTTACAGGCATAATTGATTTCTCCGGGTACACCTTGATTGAAGGTGAAGTGTGGGATGTGCCTGAGCCCACACAAGAAGAACGCATTGCCGCAATAGAAGCAGCTGTGCTGGCACTACTATAAGAAGGGAGAATGAATATGTATCAGTTTTTGCTCAATATGTGGGTGATGCGTAAGGTTAATGAGACTTATTTGCAGGGGCAAGTGACCAAGAGCAGGATCACCCAGGCTGAGTACGAAATGATCGTGGCTACTCCACAGGTTTAATTCGCAGTAGATAAAAGATGCGCAGTAAATCTAGGTAAGAATATTAGCAGGGCGTCGGGATTTCATGGACGGGTTATTGGTGCCGCTCCTCACCGCCTATGCGTTGCACCTTCCAGGCTACCGTAGCAGCTCACCTGGCTTGGCTCATAGTTACCCTCGACTCTACGTTAGGGCTTTCTATGAATTAACCCGATTTTCATCTATGAATTGCTTCATAGTGGGGCAACAAAGTTACCCATGGTTTCGTTAGGTTTGAATACGGTATCAACCCCCTTGAACATGTTCATTCTCTCAACCTGTTGAGAAATTCTTTGCATGGCTCCCGTGGCTCCTAAAGACTCTGCCAGACGTACTGAAGGTGATTCCGCGAGCTTCATTGCCAAGTTCAATAATGTTATCGTACCGGCTTTTTATCCGGTACCTCTGCATATTTCTATGCAGTTCAGCATATTTCTTCGCCCTGCTAATATTTAACACAATTTTCGACACATGGGTATAAATACCTGCTAAGGGAAAAACAAATTCATAATCGTTTGGGATTCTGCCGGTCAGAGATGGCCGGTTTATTTATTGTCTGAGGGGAGAGATGGTAGTGGCCGACGAAAAGGAGAGGGAGTGGTACTCAAATAAGGACCTCTACGAGATGATGGTGGATCTGTCCAAGGGTCTTGAAGCGACAAATGCGGAGCTGGCCAAGACACAAGTTATGATCAAAGAATATAACGGATTGCGGGCCCGCATCGATCAGTGCGAACAGCGCTATGCAGAGGTCCTGGGGCAGAGGGCAGGCAGCAAAGATATGTGGGGCTATATAATCGGCGGGATCGGCCTACTGCTGGCTATGGTCAGCTATGTAGCGAGGTGATGTTATGCGATATTCCAAGTGGATAGTAGCCCTGGTGATCTTGCTTAATACGGCTTTCACCGGGGCTGTTCTATATGTGTTCCTAAAGACCGGCAGCGAGCCGACAGTACTGATCGGCGCTTGGTTTGCGTTCACTACCGGGGAGTTATGGCTGCTGTCGGGAATAACGAAGGAAAAGGTAAGGCAAGGAGGTGTATCAGGTGCAGATAATCCAGAAGTCCAGCCCTAACTACTCTGACCGCAGGGGCCGGAAGATCATAGCAATAGTCAACCATATTACTGCCGGCCTGATGCCGGGGACGCTCTCCTGGTTGCAGAATCCAGCGGCCAAGGCCAGTGCTCATTATCTGGTAACTAAGGCCGGGCAGATCTATCAGCTGGTGGCGGACGATAAAGCGGCCTGGCACGCTGGCATAGTAGCTAAGCCCAACTGGCCGCTATATGACGGCAGCAACCCCAATTACTATACTCTTGGCATTGAGCATGAGTCTCTGGCCGGAGAAGCGCTCACAGAAGCTCAGTACCAAGCTACCCTGGGGCTACACCGGCAGCTGGTAGCGAAACATAATATCCCTATAGACACTGATCACATTATTGGCCACTATCGGCTGGACAGCATCAACCGCAAGAACGATCCCGGCCCGGGGTTCCCCTGGTCGAGGTTGCTTGATAACCTGAAGGGAGATGAAGACTTGACGCCAGTTAAGATCATTGTAGATGGTAAGCCGCTTACCGGGGGCCACATCGTAGACAGTACCAGCTATGCGCCAGTTCGGGCGCTGGCCGAAGCCCTGGGGGCAAAAGTAGGCTGGGACCCTAAGACCAGTACGGTTATCATCGAGGGGAGGAAGTAGCCGTGAAGATTGACTGGAGACGCAAACTAAGCAGCCGCAAATTCTGGGCACTACTGGCCGGGCTGGTCACCACAATCGGAGTGTTGCTTAAGGTACCGGAGAACACAACCGCCCAAGTCGTGGCAGTGATCGGTGCCTTTGGTACGGTTGTCGGGTATATGCTGGCTGAGGCTTATGTGGACGGACAGGCTGCAGGGAAGGAATAAAACAGCAAGGCTGGGGCTTAGTCCCCGGCCTTGCTTGCAGCAGAGGGCGTTTTTTGTCGGAATTTTGGGCAAGGAGAACTCTTCTTTTGGCAGAATTAATCTTATAAAAACAAAAGGAGAGATTTTATGTCAATGACAAGAAAAGTTAAGATTGAATATTATCGTATTGCATATAGATTAGATGGTGATCCGCCTAATAGGCCAGATAGATTATTTGATTTAGAGAGATGGATTAACAGTGCAATTGGAATTAACCTACAGAATAGAACTTTCGGTTATAATCAAGATCAGGCTAGATTAGATAGGGCAGTTTTTATTGGAGATTACGGTTTATGGTTCCTCAATTTCTTGAGATTGCGTGGTAATATAGTACCATCAAGTGCTACCTTAACAACAGAGGCAGAACCGTTAACCCTAGGCGATGACGAATATATTGGTGAAGATGTAGTGGGCCTTTATGATGCTGATAATTACGTTTTAATTTTACAGCGAAATCGATTTAGTATCGGACCATCTGGCATAGAGAGTTACCTAAACACATTATGGCATCAAGATCCAGCTAGTCAAGGAGAAATAATATATCTTCGCCCGATTAGAGGTTTAAACGCACTCGATAGGGCCAGACACATGGAGACATATAGAAAGCTATCGATAAGATTCGCTGATATACAGAACCGGCATTTTATACAAAATGAAGCTTCGCCACTAGGACGATTAATAGACGCATTTTCTTGTTACAATGCGGTGAATGCTGAAATAACGGTAACGGTAGGAAGGACTAGAGAGAGTTTACACCCAGAAACCGTTTATGATACTTTGGATGAACTAGGGCAAAATCGAGATCACCTCACTAAGGTTGAACTAGCAGCAGTAGGAATTGATGATACTAGGGTTGAAACTATCGATTTACTGGAAGATAAGTTGAACGACATTGCAAGTTTCCGTCTAGAAGATAGAGAAGTTTTGACTAATTCAAGGATTGCAGATAAGATGAGTGACTTATATAGAAATAGGAGATATGAAATACTTGATTTGGTTGTAAGGGAAAGAAGGAATGAGTGATGAAAGGCAACTGCGAAAGGGCATTAAAGTTTTTCGACAACTGGTATCCTTTCATATTCCCTATACCGGTTGTCTTTGGAGCATGTTGGTTAAAAAATATTTGTGGTGTTAATTACAACAATCTAGATTTTAATAATGTTCTAAACGGGGTAATAACATTTTGCTCCATAGGTATTGGATTTACAGGAACAATGCTGGCAATCTTGGCTACAATAAAAGACTCTGAATTTTTAACTCAGATATCTAGCAATAACTTTAATAAATCAATAAAAAACTTCACTATAGCAACAATATTATCTGGGGTAATAGTTGTAGGGTTGTCATGTTTGTTGTACCTTGAATCTAATCATATGATTAAATACATATGGGCGGTGTTCCTGGTTTTATTCGGTTTATGTGAGTATCGTATCGTAACTATTTTATTAAAGATACTTTTTCTAAATCCCCATGATGATATGGCTAAAAGCAATAGAATGAAAGAAAAGGAGAAACAAGAGTTGCGTGAGTCTAATACCCCAAAGTGATAAACACGAGTGATTTAGTTATTGATTCACTTCAGCGGCCGGGGCTAGTCCCCGGCTTTTTGTATTTTCTGACCACAAAACACCAGAAAGGGATTTTAGAACGATTGTTCGGAATTTCCTTGTTTCTGCTTACATGCTATGATACGATTTAAGCAGGTAAAAGGCTGGAGTAGCTACCCGGCCCGGTGCTCCCGTAGGCATCACCTGCTTACCGCTTTCTACGGGGACAAAAATACCATACGGGAGGTATCATATTATGTTTAATTCAACCCAGGCTGGGGAGCAGCTGCTCCGCCAGCTCGAATCATCCATTTCTGATCTGTGTTTCGATGTTGAGTTTTCCAAACTGCATATGACGATTGCCGGACTACTATCTTTATATGATGTACGGCCGGCCCGTTTACCAGGTTGTAACCCGGACATTCGGGAGAAGGTTGATCAATTCCTATCGGCCAAACGCTTGGAGGGTCTGAGTGAATACACAATAAGCGGGTACCAGCTGGAGCTGCGGATATTCGCAGAACACATGCAACGGCCTATTGATCAGATTGATACCGGAGATATCCGGGAATATCTCAGCAGATTCGATCATCTCAAAATGAGCTCTATCAGTAAAAAACTCTCTGTCCTCAAATCCTTCTTCGGCTGGCTCGCTGATGAAGAGCTTATTGCTAAGGATCCTGCCCGGCGGATCCGGCCGCCCAAAAAGGAGCAGCGACTGCCGAAAGCGCTCTCGATCGAAGAACTGGAAATGCTCAGAGAGGCCTGTAGGTCATTCCGAGAGAGGGCAATGGTTGAGGTCTTTTATGCTACCGGGGGCCGACTATCAGAAATTCAGGCACTAAACAAAGGGGACATCGATTACCAAGCCATGGCGGCTCGAGTGGTCGGCAAGGGGAATAAAGAGCGGGAGGTATACCTATCATACAAGGCCCTATACCATCTAAAAAAATACATCATGGGCCGACTTGATGAGGAACCGGCGCTGTTCATCACAGAGCGCCGACCGTTCCGGAGGATAAGTAACAGGGGAATCCAGCGGGCTATTTCGATTATTGCGGCCAGATCTGGAGTGCAGAAGAACGTCCATCCCCATACGATGCGACACACGTTCGCAACATTAACACTAAATAACGGGGCAGACCTATCCAGTGTACAGGCATTGTTGGGGCACGCTGATCCAGCCACTACGCAGATCTATGCTCAGGTATCAGAGGCAAAGAAAAAGGAAGCCTACCGGAAACATCTTGTCCAATAAAAAAAAGACTTGCTAAAAATGGTTACCGGGTTTAGACTGAAAGCGAACATTAATTCTTTTCCGGTTACACAACCGGGTGAAAAATCCTCTTATATAGAGGGAGTTTTACTGATCAATCAGTAATCAAAAACCATAGCCGCCAGGCCGTGGTTATATAATCCGCCTACCAGCGGGAAGAAGGAACACCGAATATAATGCGACATTACGTTCGGTGTTTTCATGTCTATCTTTATTCAACCCCCGAGACCTCGGGGAACATCCCAATAAATTATTACTGTGTTGCCATCGGGACTATTGTAATTGTAATCGGAGACATTGTGACGCGGAATGTTGTGACCAACTGCAAGGGTGCCGGGCCAGCCCCTGATACTACTTACTTTTGGCTCGCTGACTGAACGAAGATCAACTCAGAATATAAACAGCCTATTAGGACCACTATGCCTATTTTGAGAGGAGGGCAGCTATCATATGAGTAAAAGACCAAGCCTGTTCCACGAGCTATTATGCAGCCTTAGAGATCAGAAAAGATTCGGGGAAAGCAAACATGAAGCCAAACGAATTGCAATAACCTGGGCCCATTCTCAAGGCCGATCTGGATTTGGAGTTGCACCCGAAGGAGTTTATAGCGTGGTCACCTTTGCCGGATACCGCCAGGTTGCACATGAATTTGCTGCCTGGTGTACCAAAACCGGGCATGCGCGTACCATGGCAGAAGCTAAGTTTTGGGTACCATTATACCTTGCCGAAAGAATCTGCAGCGGAAAGTCGGCCTGGACGGTCCAGCGAGATCGATCGGCGCTGCGAAAAATATACAGGGATCCCAATCTGGCCTGTGAAGTGGAAGTGCCGCGGCGCCGGCTGACCGATATTAAGCGAAGCAGGTACCCAGTAAAAATGGATAAACAGTTTGACCCGGGAGATTATCCAGAGTTGGTTGACTTCTGTAGAGCCGTAGGATTAAGAAGGCATGAACTTGCCGCCGTGAAACCGGATAATATCTATTGGCGGGGAGGTAAACTATATGTGCAGGTTCACCAGGGTAAAGGCGGTAAACCCCGCGATGTTACTGTTGTTACTAGAATGCAGTCAAGGGTTTTGAAGATTATATCCGATAAACCGCTGGATAAACCAATATTTAGCCATATCCCTGCCAAAATGGACGTACATTCGTATCGTGCGGAGTATGCAACTACCAGGCTACTGGAGGCCACGGAAGAGAAGGTTACCAGAGATCTGGGGCATAATCGGGTTGATGTGATTAGAGGTCATTATACTAGAAGGTAGTGTATCAGTAGCACCAACTATTTAGATATTATGAGAGGAAATGCCAACCGGATATCGAATTATCCAGCAGGGGGAATTAATTGTGCGTAAATCTATCCTTGAACTAACCCTCATACTAGCCGCCATCATGATAGCCTGGATCTACACCAAGTATGCCTACCTATTCTTTGCTGCCCTGGGGCTATGCCTGCTGTTTGCGGTTGGCATGGCAGTATACCTACTGGCCAGATGGCAGAGGTTACCTGGGCTAGACCGGCAGCGGGGAATGTTTGCGCTGGTCGGGTGGCTGGCGATGGCTTATGTTGTGATTCATATTAATGGGTTGGGATTAATGAGTTTGTGGGCATAAGAAGACAAGGAGTTATCATGAAAACACGTAATTATTTAGTTCTTGCTGATTGCGTAAAAAGGATAGGGGTTAACTCAGTTAAATCTTTCCCGGATTTAGCATTAAAACGAATAACGGCTCTGATAGTTTTTTATGATGATTTTGATGGAGTTAATCAGCTTATCAGACTATATTTTACTGAGTTTGCTTTTGATAAAGAAGGACATCATTGTTTGGACGAGATAGATTATCATCGTATATCAGAGGCTCTTGGCCATGTGTTCGATCCAGAATATTATAAGGAAAATAAAATCGCCTACATGAGTCTACGGAAAAAAACGCCCCACTTATCAGATATACAAAAAGCCATGATAAACCAACGGCTTGAACGGGATTTTAGATACTCCTGGACCAGATATGACCCATATTTAAAAAGTCTTTTGTGGACAAAAGGGGATACTGAACAGCATTTTTCTAAACCCTAAAGCAAGGTGATTTGAGCAAAATACTTGATGTCAGATTTGATGTCAGAGATGTGTTGAAACATGCAAAAAGGTGCCTTTGTAATAGTCATTGAAGATGGATGAAAGTGGCTGTAAATACCGATAAATCAACAAGAATCAATAAAACAAAAACCGATTATAAAATTCACACGGTAGAAGTCGTGGGTTCGAAACCCTCCGCGCCCACCATTGAAAACGAGTGATACCGGGGTTTGAGGACCCCGGTATCTTTGTTTTAAACCTTTAAAAATCGCGGTGCCCATAAAATTGCCCACTAGGAACGCAAACTTATACCCTTCTATTTGCTTATTATTTGCGAATAAAACGAGTTGTTATAACATACAAGCAGAAAAAGTGAACCGGGTCAAACTTGACCGGGTTTTATACTGCTTCTCTCTCAAAATATTGTTCAGCATTTTGCTTAAAATCAGCAAGGTCTGGGAATTGTTTGTCAACAGCACTGGTTATTCGTGTGCGGTCTTTCTTAGGCAATGCGTCAAAATCTTCATGAACCGCAATGCTTTTAAAGGGTAGCTTTGCCTTTTGAAATTCAAGGCAAGATATTGTTGTTAAACGGGCCTTTGTTGAGTCTTTGATACCGAATAGAAACAATTTTTTCTTGTCCAAGGTAAACGCATAGTCCACTTCAAGATCGTCCCTGTCTGGAATAGGAAGAATCTTTGTCGCTGGTTTGTAAACGGAGAGTTTAACCTCAATAAATTCATCTAATTGTTCATAAAAAAGATTACGGATAACTTCTCGTTTAAAGTATTGCATGCTGGATACCTTAGCGATAGTTTGAGAGTATTGGAATACATATTGATAAAGCATTTGTGGATCAACGTCAACGTAGATATTACCATCATCCCGATATAAACCATGTTCTGAAACTATTTTATCTAGAATTCCCTCTCTATTAGGGGTATCAATATCATAATCGTAGGAAAGATGCATAATCGTCATACCATAATCACACAATCTTATTTTACCCGGGTTTGTAGGAGATTCTGTGATGAAAATATCCATCATATCTCCATCTTCATGGAAAAAAGGACCAATTAATTGGGTTATCCCTTTTCTTTTTTCCCGAAAATCTATTTTATTATTGAATTGTTCTTTCAATTCCTGCAGGATATCCATTAGGTGCTCTCCTTTTAAAGATCAAAAAGGCTTGGTTGTGCTATGTGGCGGAAGTATTTAGCGTGGTTCTTAATATTACAATACTGCAAAAAGAAAGCTAATGCATCTGAATAATTCGAATAATCGTTCGTCTCCTCGGCAAAGGACTCACTACGCAGACCTTTTTTAATTATTATTTCCTTTGCGAAGTGAATGTGATACGTCCAGTAGTGGCTATCGCGTCCATCTAATGAATTTCTATGTTCTCCGTGGGGTCCATTACACCTTAACAATATAATGCGTTCTGGATCGTCTGAAGGGTGATACCGTAGGCCTATAGAAAAGTTTTCTTCGAAAGCCTCACTTACCCTCATAAAGACCGTAAAACGATGCTCTCCATCCTCGGAATACAGTTCCATCCCATTTCTATAGTGGCCCTGACTTAAGATGTTTTTTTGCTTAGGAGGAGATGTGATTTTCTTAGGACAGGATATGAGGAATTGAATTTCTTCGTCCGATAAAATTTTCAATTCCTTCACTCCTTTTAGTTTACATTTAGCGGCGTTTATGCATATCGTGGCGTAGACGGTCTTAATCTTTTTATTATAGAACATAAATTTAAGTAGTACAATTATTAAACAAGGGGGCAAAATTGTGGAAACTGAACATAATCAGCGAATAAGTAGTTCATATATTCTCCTCTTACTATAATTCTGTGTTACTTACATCCAACCGATATCATCCACATTAGGAATTGATCACGCGATTGCATCCCAAAAATCGTTCTCATGTATAATCATTATGGGTTTACCGGCTTTTCTCATATTCATGGCTTTTTCAACCTTTCTCCCATAACAAGAAAATGCCCAGCAGGGACTTCCCTCGCCACCAACAATCAAATAAGCTGTATTCTGGGTCACGGTATCCTTATACTGACCACCTTTGGAGACGATGATATTGCTTATGTCATTCCGGCTGGCCCGGGTAGATTGCCCAGTGAAGCAAAACAGATTGCCTCCGAAATCAATCGACGGGCACGCAGCACAGATGCCCGGTAAAGTTATTATTTTTTTAAGCTCTGCTATTTCTTGCTCATCAAGGTTAGGGGATGCCGCTATATCGACATAATCGCTAAAAAATACCTTCAGTATATCAACTTCATCATCGGTGAGTTGGCCGTCCTTCAGGACAGTCAATAAGAGGCTACATAGCTCATCATAAGGGTATATTCCTGTCAGATGGTCATTTTCGGCAAGCCAATCATCAAGTTTTTCGAGTTCAATCTGGTTTATGCGGTTGTCTGCTATAACCCCATGCATTATTCCATGGAGGATTTGAATGTCATACGTAATAGAGTCGTGGTACATATTATCTTGGCCATAGTTATTACAGACCCAGATGATGTCTGCCTTTTCCTCGGCAGTAAAAATACCATCAGAAAATGCTTCGTCCAGCATATTCACTATTTCCGAAAATGGAGGTCGCCTAAGAAGATGAGCGTTATTTATGAACCAGCTCTCCAACTCCTTTATTTCGTGGTAATTGATTACCTCGTCAATCGCAATGCCGCCTATTATACCAATCAAGGTATGCAAGGCCTTATCAAGCTCAGCTTTTGAATTGTAGTACTTTTTTTCAGAAGATTTGCGGCTACTGGTATTTAAAGAAGGGCCATTATTTACTTTGCCGCTTGCCGGCCTATATCCCCCTGGATATAGGCAACCAATTGAAAACCCCATATTGGAAGCTAGAACTTGCAGGTCCCTAGCTTGGTATCCATTAAATACTTGTAAGGCAATCTGAGCACAGGCAAGAGCGTCCTCCAAAGCATGGTGGTGACGAAAATCAAAATCGATACTGGCTGCTACGGTATCTAACTTGTAGCAGGAAAGGTCCGGCCAATGTATTTTAGACATTATATAAGTGCAGCCATATTCGAGGCTGGGGTAAGTTATTTCATAAAAATCAAGGCAATTCCGGAGAACACTCATGTCAAAGCTGGCGTTATGAGATATGATTGAATTCCCTTCAAAATAATGCTTAATATCAGGCCATAATTCGTGGAATCTTGGTTTGTCTATCACGTCTTTTTCAGTAATGCCATGAATTTTTACATTATAAGGGTTAAATGATAGCTTTGGTGGACAGATTAGATGGTACTCCTGCTTGACTATTTCACCGTTATTGACCAAAACTATACCCAATGCACAGGCGCTGTCCCTATCGGAATTGGCTGTTTCGAAATCAATGGCCACAAAATCCAAAGCAATACTCCTCCTTAATAACTGACAGTCTATTACAAAAAAGCTCACCCAAAACCTGTAAATACCCTTTGAAATACGAAAACCGCCGCAAAGCAGCAGTTTCATAATCAAAAATACAAATGCCCTTAAACTCCAACAAACGGATTGAATATGGCAATTATAGATAAATTCCACAGCATTAGCCAATATCCTCCTGCGAGGGGATTAATTTTTCTAATAGCAAAGTATGCTTCTACAACAATTAGCTAACAGATAAACAAAAGGGTTCGAAACCCTCCGCGCCCACCATGTAAAACAAGCAATACCGGGGTTTGAGGACCCCGGTATTTTTATAGCCATGGTATTTTGTCTGTGTAGTCGCCCCTTAAGATGGGAAGGAGTCTGTTTCTTAAAGGTTCGGGTACTTGCTTTAGTTTTAAGTCATCAACCTTCAATATCTCTGCAGTATTCATCTTCAGCTTATCCGCCAGCTCCTTTGCGGTAAGACCCTGGTTCTTGCGCAATTCTTTAACGGTTTTCTTCATGATTTTTGGTTCAAATAGCAAGGTCATCACTCCCGTGAATGGATTCGGCAAAGCTATAGAAAATACCTGTATTGTAGCAGCTATAAGTGCCTTACTTAATAAGAAAACTGAACCGGTGCCATTTTGCCCGGTTCAGTTTGTTAAAATAGTTTACTTCGTTAGTTAAGCTTCGGATTGCCGCGTCCCCGCGACGGCATTGCCATATTGTGTCGTTGCTGCGAAAACGGGGTAAGATTGCCGCGTCGCTAACGCTCCTCGCAATGACAAGAACGCGAGTTTTCACAGCAATGACAAGTTGGGGCACCGGGGTGGAAATCCAATACTGTGTCATTGCGAGCCGAAGGCGTGGCAATCTTATACGCCTATTATGTCTCTGCTTATAAGTACTCTGTCCAGTTTTTGCATGAGGCTGGTGTTTCTGCAAAGGAAGATGACTTAAAGATTTTTCCTCGGGAAATTTTAGTCCCCTAGGACATACAACCGTTGTTGGCCTTGTATTTTTTATTGGTAGCAATCAGATAGACTATCTCAAAAATACCTGCAGTATTGATTACCAGTAAGGCGATATACCATCCAACCTGTCTTAGCCGAGCGGCTCTCCACAAGGACCAGCCTTTCCAGAAGAAAGCCCATATGAGGAGGGGATAGAACACCTTAGGATTATTCAGGATGGGAGCAAGATCATTTAACATTAAAATGCCTCCTTTTAATATCTTTGTTATATTTTAACCGACCCTGGGGTTATGATGCATCTAGCCGGCAAGGCAGCTGATTCGGTGGCGTGATAGAAAATATCTAAATATTTTAGGCAAATCTTCCGATATATCAAAAAAGGAGATGAGCATATGCCTACTAGGATCAATGATGAATCACTATTGCTTTCGAAGTATTTAGCAAACAACTCTAATAAGGCGTCAGAGATCGAGAAAACCGTCAACACGACGACTTCTTCAAATAAAACGACCAGTAATGGCATCACCAGCAAGTATGATTTGCTGGAATTGAGTTACCAGACTGACCCCTATGTCTACAATAATTATAACGCCTCGGGTCAATACGAGAGCATTCCTTCACTGGTGGATTATCTGGATGATGATTCCAACAGCACCAGTGATCTGTTCAGCAGTACATCCAACGCTGACGCGCTGAAGCTGTTGGGGGCTACCGGTGGCAGTAATTCTCTGCTCGATTTCCTGGAGGGAGGCAGTGGTGAGGATGCCTCGAACAATTACAGCAGTTATTTCGCTAGTCTCTCCCAGGCCAACAGCACCCGGACCCAGAACCTGATCAAGCTGGCCATGGAAAAGCTCCAGGGAAAAGAAGCTGACACCAAATTGGTCGATGAGGCTGCCACAGTCGAATAGCAGGTCTAACAATATAACAGGCCCCTGAAGCATGAACTGAATCCAGTGCTTTAGGGGCCTGAACTATTTACAGGGGACATACACATAGAGGCCGGATTATTCGATTTATGGTTCTATCTTGTTACTGCGCTTCCAGATCTTCATGTTTTCGGCTTCCTTGATCAGTTCGTCCCGGAAGTCAGGATGGGCAATGCCGATGATCTTTTCAGCTTTGTCCCAGGTTGAAGCCGGCTTCACGGACACGGAACCCCATTCGGTTACCAGTATATTAACCATCTGACGAGGGATGGTAGTAATGGTCCCTGGCGAGAAAGTGGGAACTATCCGGGATTTTAACTGACCATCTTTAGTCGTATAAGTAGAGGGGAGACAAATCAGGCTGCGCCCGCCTTTGGACCAAAAAGCTCCTTGAACATAATCCATCATACCGCCGTTGCCGGAGATCTGCCGGAAACCCGAGCTCTCTGCATTAACTTGAGAATACAGGTCAACCTGCAGGGCCTGGTTGATGGAAATCAAATTGTCTATATTGGCCAGTCGAGTGGGCATATTGGCATAACCAACATTATATGATGCCAGGGCCGGGTTGTTATCTATCCAGTCATAGAGCTTCTGACTGCCCAGGGCGAAGGTATAAACGATTTTACCTTCATCCACGTTCTTTTTCCGGCCGTTCATCTTACCTGATTCCCACAGTTCCATGTAGGAATCCACCAGCATTTCAGTATTACCGCCCAGATCCTTCAGGTCGGTCTCATTGATCATCTTACCCAGCAGATTGGGCATACCGCCGATTCCCAACTGTATACAGCAGCCGTCGCTGAGATATTTCAGAACGTTGGTGGCAATCTTACGGTCAGTCTCGCTGGCTTCCAACTCGGGCAGGCAGAACAGGGGGGGATTTTCACCTTCTACTATATAATCTACCTGAGAGATGTGGACTTGTTCGCGGGCGCCGCCCAGTGCTGTCGGCATATTCTCGTTGACTTCAACTATCACCTTGCGGGAACTGCAAATCTGGGAATAGGTGACAGAGTTCTGGATGCCGTAGTTGAAATAACCATGCTTGTTCATGGGACCAGTTTGAATGATAAAGCAGTCGCGTGGTACCGCTCCCATCTTTTCTGGATCGTCCCACACGCCGAAGAAATAGGATTCAGCCTCGCCGAAGGTGACCGGGTGATAGAAAACCCCGCCGCATCTTTCCTGCATGGCCCGGGTTACCGCACTGAACTGCAGGTCCATGTAGGTGAATACCTCACCCGCCGGATCCTTCATCACCACTTCGGGTACCGGCAGTACCGTTACCGCTGCCATTACCTTGACATCCTGCAGCTGATCCTTGCGTGCGGCCAGAGCCTTGTCGCATTCGATCGGTTTGCCGTTGAACATGGCATAATCGACCCATGAACCAGACTTGACCGAGGCTGCGATTGCTGCATCGGCACTGACCAGTTTGTCCTTGTACATTTGTACATAGTCTCTGGACATTTTACATAATACCCCCTTTTCAATAAATGTTTATGGAGGTATTATATCAAAGTTTAATTTACGGTTCTATCCCTTACAGATACGTATTATTTAATTTAAAAATTCCGAATTATAGAACAATATTGGGATCCCCTTCGACACATCAATTCAAATAATAGGTTTTATGCTCCTGCGATTTGGTAAATCTTTTTCATAAACCGTCGCCTATCCCTATAAATTATATGGAAGAGAATGACCGGTCAGGTGTTTGCAACCGGGAGAGGGGAAGGTGCAGTATGGCAAGCAGGAAGAATAAGCGGGCAAAGCCGACACTGGCAGCGGCCCATCATGATTATGAGAGGTACGTCCGGGCCTGGCGATCCGGCACCCACATTATGCATAATCGTCAGGGGCAGGGGACGGGATTTCTACCACCGCCGCTGGATCTCTCACATCTCAGGGGGCGGCGTATGTTTTTTGGTGAAACTCAGGCTCGGCTGCCCGCCCAGTACGATTTGCGCCAGTTGGGGCGAGTAACACCGGTTAAGGATCAGGGATTGGCCGGCACCTGCTGGGCTTTTGCCTCGCTGGGTTCGTTGGAATCGTATCTGATGCCTAAGGAATCCTGGGATTTCTCAGAAAACAATCTGAAAAACCTGATGAGCGACCACTGTCCTGGAGGATATGACCGGGCGCCGGATGAGGGTGGCAACCAATTCATGTCTACCGCCTACCTGGCTCGCTGGAACGGTCCGGTCACCGAAGCCCAGGATCCCTATGACCCTTATGCTGGGGGTAATTGTGAGGAATTTGCTCCGGCCAAACATGTGGGGCAGGTAGTATATATTCCTGATCGTAAAAATGCCCTGGATAACAGCAATATTAAGGAAGCAGTCATGCAATACGGCGGCGTGTTCACTACCTTCTTTTACGGCGACAACTACTACAACCCCGCTCAGGCCGCCTATTATTACTCGGGGTCGGACTATGCCAATCATGCGGTGGTTATCGTTGGCTGGAATGATAAATATGACCGTAAAAAATTCTCCCAGCGTCCCAAAGCCGATGGTGCTTTTATCGTAAAGAACAGCTGGGGAACCGATTGGGGCCAGGAGGGCTATTTCTACATTTCCTATTATGACAGCAAGGTCGGCCAGAATAATGCCTTGTTCAATAATGCCGAGTCTCCAGCGCAGTATAATATCATCCATCAATATGATCCCCTGGGTTGGGTAGCGTCGGCAGGATATGGCGGTAATACAGCCTGGTTTGCCAACATCTTCACCGCTGCCGAAGCTGAGGAACTGCAAGCCGTGTCCTGGTACGTGGGAGCAGCTGATGCTCCCGCTCAGCTTTATCTATATATAGATCCCGAGAAGGGCAATCCTCGCAGTGGGACTCTGGCCAAGAATATCAGCCGCCAGATCAGCCAGCCGGGTTATTATAACTTTGTCTTCAAGAAGCCGCTGGAACTGGCAGCGGGGCAGCGCTTTGCGGTCGTCGTCAAACAGGAGACCCCGGGTTACGATTTTCCTATTCCCATAGAAATGCCGCTGGATGGGTACAGCAGTCAGGCCACCGCCAGCCCGGGGCAGGGTTATATCAGCGGGGACGGCAGTGAATGGACGGATATTACAGACGTATGGGCTGATACCAGCGTCTGCCTGAAAGCCTTCGGCAGCAAGCGGCGGGGGTCCTCAAGTTGACGATCAATCCTCGATGAGGTAATATATTGATGTTGTGAGCGGGAGTAGCTCAGTGGTAGAGCACCGGCTTCCCAAGCCGGGTGTCGAGGGTTCGAACCCCTTTTCCCGCTCCATAAGAAATGCCGGCACTTTCGAGGATTCTTGGAAGTGCTTTTTTGATGCCTGTACCCCCGTAAATTTTCATTAAATACACTTCCTTTCAAATTATTTTTCACGGGGAAGAGACTGGGACTTACAGGATTTGCCCCTTCAGTGTCGAAATGGTGATAAAAACGAAAGGGGGTAAATATTTTGACGAGTATTCCTGACACCCTTTGCCCATTACAAAGCTGCAACGGTCAAGAAGTGCGATGTAACGAAAAATGTGTTTGGCTAATCAACGGGGAATGTGCAATTGGTGTTTTGGCTTCAGCGGCGAAGCAATAATGGAGTCTTGCAGAAGGGCATCAACGAATGTGAGTATTATAGATGCTTCGCGATAAGTGATGCCCTTAATGGCAAGTAACTTGGCTTCCAGACGGGCTGCAGGGGTCACGCCCTGAGAAATGCCGTAACGCTGCACAAGCCAGGTACAGGCCCTCTTAAAATCGAGGTTATAAAAAGCCCCCTTAAAATCGAACACTTCATCATCTACGCCACAAGAGAAACAATGGTATTTTTGCATGCCGGGGTTTAGCAGACTGGGGAAAGCAAGAGGACTTTCTTTTTAATTCCCAACGACGACCCCATTGGGCGTGTGTGAAATCCGCCCGTACAAGCACTTATCCGCAACGCTCTTTTCCATTTTTTAAAACCGCTTTTCGAAAAGTTGACTTTATTGTTGGAATATTGGTAAAATTCTGTAATAATAACCATACGGGTTAAAATAGATACCATTGAGTAAATAAATGTATACCAAAAAGAAACTACTGATTATATTAAAAATGCACAATGATAGTAATGTATATATATCAAGAATTACTATTACAGAGAATTATCCAGGCTTATTCCCCCTATATAGAGAAATATACTTCCTTATATTTGATGACTTCGATGGTGTCAGTTACTCAAGAATTGCTGACCGATTAGCTTTTGATAAGGAACTTTTTTTAATTTATCTCCTTTTTGTGTTTTACCGTCCTCATTTTTGTTACGTTCAAAAAGATAACACAGGCGTTTAACAAAGCCATTCTTCACTACTGATCTTAGTATCTACAAATACAACCAAAGTATTTGTGAATTCTACTAGTACTTGCTACCACCTAATTCAAGGTCAAATCTTTCTAATCGGTTTTCTCCGACCTTGGCCTTAACTTCTACAAACTTTCTTTTCATGGTCTAACTATTTATTTTTCTGTGTGTATTACCACACGGTTACAAATATATGTATTGCTAGACGTTATACAATAACTCGAAATGGAGCGGTCTGATGATAAACATAGCGTTTTGCGACAATGATCAGGAATTCATGCTGAAGATAGCAAATTACACAAAACGTTTTTTACGAGAGCAAAGGATTAATGCTCGAATATTTACATACACGGATGGGAATCAGCTTATCTCCAGCTTCAGAAAATATCAACCTCGTTTTGATATTGTTTTTTTAGAGATAAATATGCCATCTATTAATGGAAAAGAAGTAGCTAAGAGACTGCGGGCTTTAGACAAGGAGTTTAAATTGGTTTTCATAACCGCTTGTGAAGATGAGACGCTAAATACTCTCCAATATGATATAAAAGGCTTTATTCCCAAAGCATTAATTAATGATAAGTTACCGATTATTCTCAAGCGGGTAGTCACCGCAGTTTATGAGGATAATCCCAGAATACAAGTATTTGAGGTGGATATCAATGATAATAGAAGGGCGGTTATCAGAGTTCCAATAAATGACATAATCTATTTTGAATGTGTCTGCCGAAAGGTCTATGTTCACACAAAAAGAGAAAGCTTTTTACTGCATGGCTATAAGTTCTCAGAAATAGTTAACCGGTATTGCTCCTTAGGTTTTGTACATAACCATAGAACTTGCCTAGTAAACATAAAATATATATATGCTATTAACGATTTAGAAATACTCTTGCTTAATGAAACTCGATTACCGTTAAGCAGGCGAAAGAAGCAATTTATTCTTGATGGAATATGGGCCGATGTTTATACTTCACGTTTTGAATGGCAGGATGCATAACGAATATCTGTGATCCGCGAATCACATCATAAAACTTGAGCAGCTTATGTCCCTGGTTTTAAGAAGTAGGATCGAAACTTACGGATAGTATCGCTACAAGATATCAAATAATTGAAGTTCGTTAAGGTGAATTGTTGAATAAATATCTATAAGTAAGATACTTTAGTTGCCTCAATGGCAATTAAAGTATCTTACTTTTTTGTATGGAATAACCATACGTGTCAATATAAATACCATTCAGTCAAAAACTGTAGGCTCATAAGCAATTGCAGTTTATATTTTAATAAATAAATGACCATGCCAGTGGTGGTTTATGTAAATCGCAATGATGGAAAACCGTATTATCACACCTATGCTCCGGAATCAACCACAAACGCTAAATCAAAGAAAGGGGAAATCATTTTGACAGGTTTGTTTTTAGGCCTTGCTATTATGCTTTCATTGGTATCCGGAATGGTAAGTATTCTCTATGTTTTTGAAAAGGTTTACTTGGACATACCACAATTAGAGAGTAATCCAATTACCGGAGATATTAATCGGTAATGGAGGAGGGGGAGAAAAATGACTGAATTACAAAAAGTGTTTCTGACCTATTCTTTTCTTTACTATTTAGTAAAAGTCGGATTCTATATAGCGCTTTGGGTTGCACTGGTAGCAGTTGAGAGATACGCACGACTCAGGCATGAAAAAGTAAAACAGTATCTACGTCAAAAAAGAGCTGAAGAAAGAGTTCGCTGGGAAGTGGCCTATAGGCTTCATGATAATAAAAATGAGTTGCCGGTCCAGCAAGGGCCCCGGTCCTTATCCCAGTTAATAAACAATCCTAATTCATTTACTGCTTACTCTTATGTGAATAATTAATAGCTCACCTTCCCTAGTTGACTCTTGGCTTTAGGTGAAACAAGATTGAAAATAGCTAGAACCAGTATATTCATGCGGGTTCTAGCTATTATAATCTGTCCGCTTAGCCAAGAGACTCGCTCAGAACTTTACGAAGTATTCTCCATGGTATTGCTTAATAACCGCTTCGGCATATCTTTACATCCTGCCCATAAGCTTCCCCAGCCGGGTGGCGAGGGTTCGAACCCCTTTTCCCGCTCCATTATTATTTTCTGCTTTAGCAGACCGAAAGTGTTGTGCCGTGGCCGTGGCGGAATTCTTCTGTTTATCTGTATTAGCCACCAATACTGACAGCATAAAAGGGAAAAAACGGTATGCATATTTAGGTGGTTGTATCTGATTAGGTAATAAGTTAAGATATCTAGTAGAAAAATGTATATGCTCTTAAGCTGGCAGCCTAAGGCTGAGAGGCTAGGGCGAGCAGCCGCTGGGCAGACCTGAAAACGGGTTTGTCTCCCCTTATTGTGGAAAAAGAGCCATAACAACTGCTACTTTGGTTTCGTTGTTAGTAGTAGTTGGTATGGTTTTTATCTTTGATAAGGGTTTTTTTATTTTGGATTTATGACGGTTCGGCTCTGAGCGTAATAGGGTTTCAGGCGCTTCATGGCCAAAAGCACCTGAAATGCTGCGTTATCAGCAAACGATCATTCGTCTTGCTCTGTTGGCGGATGATCGATTAGCGTGATGACGTAAAAACGCGAAGAGTGGGAGAGCTGTCAAAATCGTATAGTTTAATTAGTGAAAGGATGAGGAGAGAATGAATTGTTTCGGACCTGCAGAAGTAGCGGGAGTAGCTTGTGGAGCCGGCGGCAAGAAAGCTAGCCTGTCTCTGGGCAAACTGTTTATCCTGGGTATCCTGGCCGGTGC
>JAAYCK010000134.1 GCA_012729835.1 Syntrophomonadaceae bacterium | reverse complement strand
CCTGGTGATTATGGCGGAGAGGTCACACCCGTTCCCATACCGAACACGGCAGTTAAGCTCTCCAGCGCCGATGGTACTGCATTTCAGATGTGGGAGAGTAGGACGTCGCCAGGAATTATATTTTATAGGGGTCAGTCTATCTGACCCCTGAATTCTTTTGTAGGGGCGGATTCTATATCCGCTCGCGCTATCCGTGAATATTCGCAGGGAAACCAGTCTGCCGATGGAAGACGTTTATATCGAAAAGATCCAGATAGAAGAAAAATAGCTGCAGGTGATAAAAATGCCCGTTAGGATAACATGGTGAAAGCAGAATAGACGCATTGAGAAAGCCCGATCAGTCAATGTACCGCACTCCGTAAACTGATCGGGCTTTTCTCTGCCAGGTGACCCTGAAGATTAGCGGAGGCTCGGTAATATGAAAAGGAAATGATACTAAAGCAGAATATATTCTGATAAACTATAAATAACTGAAAATTATGAAAAATAAGAAACGGGAGGGATGGGTATTGGATATGCTGGATCAATTTCTGGATGAGGTTCATACTATGCCCCGGATGTTTTATAACACGGTTGAAACCTTTGGTGATCGGCCTGCCATGAAGTTCAAACAGGATGGGGCCTATACGACGCTGACTTATCGTGATTTTGCAGATATTGTTGAGGAAATGGGCGCAGGTTTGCTTAGTTTAGGTTTACAAAAAGGCGTGCCGGTATGCCTGATGGCAGCAACCAGCGCACCTTGGGGATGGGCGGATTTTGCTATTCAAGTAGCCGGCGGTATTACGGTGACTATTTATCCTACTTTATCTGCGGAAGAAACCATTTTTATCGTCAAACATTCCGAATCCAGGTATTTAATGGCCGGTGATGCCAGCATTGCCCAACGGGCCTTGAGTGTAATCGATAAAATGCCCTCTTTGGAGAAAATAATCGTTTTGCAGAGAGACTATGAGTCAAAAGATTCCCGGGTCATTGGTTTGCAAGAACTTAGATCTTCAGGTCGCCGTTTATTAAAGGAAAATCCGGATGCTGTTAAGGAGGTCTGGCAATCTTTAACCGGCGATGATCCTTCCGGAATAATATACACTTCAGGGACTACCGGGGAATTGAAAGGCAGTCTGTTAAGCCACCGGGATATGATAGGTTCATTAACCAGGTCACTGAAGCATATGGCGATAGGGGGATATTCGGCCAGCTTTGAAGATGTAGCTTTTTCATTATTACCGTTGGCGCACATTTGGGAGCGTAATAATTCCTATTTGGCAATGATTGCAGTAGGAGCCTGTATAGGATTTGCTGAAAAACCTACTACTTTGCTTCAGGACATCCAGGAAATCAAGCCGACTTGGGTGTTGCTGGTGCCTCGTCTGTGGGATCGCATTTATAATGCCTTCAGAGGGGCTTTTACCTCCAACGAAGATGGGAAAAAGCTATTCGATTGGGCTATGAAGATAGGTGACGAAGTACTGCAGCGCAGGACCGGTGACAATGGGGCGGTAGATTTAACCGCTGCTCCCGAACAATTTCTCGATGAGAAACTGGCCGATGAATTTCTTAAGGCCAATGAAATGGTTTTTAAACAATTGTACAATATGCTGGGCGGCCGCTTGAAAATACCCTATTCAGGAGGAGCCTTACTGCCACCCGATTTGCATCGCAGTTATCTGATTATGAATTTCCCCCTGCTCAATGGTTGGGGGTTAACTGAAACTGCTGCCGGAATTGCTCATGGTTATCCCAATGCTACCAAAATCGGATGGCTTTCTCCCATGGTACCGGGGGTAGAAGCAAAATTGGACGAAGACGGAGAAATACTGGTAAGAGGGATTGGTGTTATCCGTAAATATCATAAAAATCCTGAGGAGACAGCTCTGGCCTTTACTGCGGATGGCTGGTTCAGAACGGGTGATATCGGCGAATTTGATGAAGATAAGTATTTAAGAATTGTAGATCGCAAGAAGTATATTATCGTTTTGGATACTGGCAAAAACGTGGCTCCGGCCAGAATTGAGTCCAAATTTACCGGCAGTCTGTTTATCGAACAGGTTGTCATAATCGGCAATAACCGTAAATTTATCGGTGCCTTGATCGTACCGGCTTTCGATTACCTGCTTTACTTATTAAAGGAAAAAGGCTTCGAAGTGGATGAATCGGCGCTGGAATATGCCAATATAAACGGCATGGAGACCTGTGTTAAGGTCGGTCCGGAAGTGATTTATCATCCCATGGTGAAAGAGCTGATCGAGGCTGAAGTGGAACGGGTTAATTCTCACTTGGAAGACTATGAAAAGATTAAACGGTATGTAATTCTTCCCCGCAAATTTACTGAAGCCAGCGGCGAAATGACTCCCACCCTGAAAATAAAGAACCGGATAGTTGTAGAGAATTTTGCTAAAGAAGTAGCAGAGCTATATCAATAAATTCATGGGCCTCTAGGAAGCAAGAAAACACTATTTTGCTTCCGCTTATTTCCTGACGGGTACTATCTCACGGAACTAGACGAGACATTGTTGCTATGCAAGGGGAGGTTTCCGATGGTTCATTCTTTATAGGAATGATCCATCAGAAACCTCCCCTTGTTCAATGTCGAATGTAAAGAAAACTTGACAAAATGACAGTATGCTAATAGTATGTTTGTAAAGCTAGCTTTACAAAAGGGGCTGACGAATTGAAGAATCGTTTACGCGAACTCCGTGAATTGAAAAATCTGACTCAAGAGGATATTGCCAATCGAGTCGGTGTATCGCGTCAGACTATCATTTCTTTGGAAAAAGGGAAGTATAATCCTTCGATATTGCTTGCATTTAAGCTGGCGCGAATATTTGGCTTGCCAGTTGAAGAGATCTTTATTCATCAAGAAGAAAGCGAGGATTAGGTATGAACGTAGATAAATATATCAGGAAACAAATAATTGGATATTCAACAATGACACTGATTGGAATTATTGCTCTGTTAATCGGTTTCGTTTTTAAGTATCAAACCCATACCATGAGCGGTATAGCATTTGGTTTCATTCCAGCAGGACTGGGTTGCCTCTTGATATTGTTGTATTCAAAAAGGAGGCCATCACTGCATCAGAATATCATTGCTGAATGTGACGAAAGAAGCATTTACATTAGAAATATGAGCGGTGCCAAGGCCTTTTGGATTACTTACTGGTGGATATTTGCCTTGACCATGCTGACAAATATTATAAACATAACAGTAAATCAAATCTGTATTGCTACTCTGATATTCATGGGTGTTATATATTTCACGATATTTTTCAGGAATCTTGTCCGCTTTTAAAAGAATGTAAATGGGGGAAGTGCAGCAAACATATTTTGTACGTTTCTAAATTATTGACTTCTTCACAAGCTTAGGGTTTATACTTCTAAGTTAGTGAGGCAGATAAGCTTAAGAAATATTTAAGCAAGATTGCAGGGTTTATTAGCATAATTGTCGTTATAAATACTAATCGGATTTATAAAGGAATTGGCTGCCTCCCTAAAGAAGTAATTAAAAAAAGTGAGGTAGGGGTGATTTTGGTGAACGAAGATTCAATGAGCATGGGTAAGCGGTTTGCTGGAGTAGTGTTTTCACCGGTAAAGACATTTAAAGCTATTGGGGAAGATCCGCGGATATTGGTCCCGGCTATAGTCATTATCGTTATATCTGCTTTACTTACCGCCTTCATTATTCCGGAAACCCAGGAGTTAACTAAACTGCTGTTGCAGAAGAACCCGGAGATGACACCGGACATGATCGAGCAGAGTGTAAAGTGGGCTGGGATAGGTGCTGTGTTTTCGGCGATTTTAGGAATGCCTATAATATGGCTTATCCAGGCCGGGTTACTTGCACTATACAACCAGTTGAGTATTGGGCAGGCGACTTTTAAACAACTTTTTACAGTAGCGATCTTCTCTTCCATCCCCTCGCTGATCAATTCTGTGATAGTTGTGGGACTAACCAAGGCTATGGGGGCTAAAAGCATGCTTTCCATTAAAACCAGCTTAGCCTTGCTGTTGCCACCTGGGCAGGATTCCGGTTTCTTGTACAACTTCTTAAACTCCGCTAACCTTTTTACTATCTGGGCTTTGTTGCTGCTCAGTATCGGTGGCGGGGTAATGATGAACAAGGATGGTAAAAAAGTAGGTATCTATATCTTTGCCTTGTGGCTGGTTTATATATTGGTGAGCAGTATATTTGCCACAAAATTCGGAACGGGAACTCCTGCTCTATAATTTACGGTATTTCCGTGATGGTGTCATAAAACATGGTTTACGCTTGTCTTAGATAATATGGACTAAATCTGATAAGGGAGATAAGAGCCTTGGAAAATGAAATTGTACAGGAGAAAAAAGGGTTTCCTCTGCGCAAGACGATCATTATAGGACTGGTTGTATTGCTTTTGGGCTCGATGATTGGCCTTAACATTTACCGGGCTAATAACAAAGATGTGGTCAAGGTCCAAACTGCAGAGGTCAAAACCAAGGCTTTGGTAGAAAATGTACTGGCATCAGGCAAGGTTAGTGCCCTGGAGAAGGAATCCATATACAGCCGGGTAACAGGATCCATAATTTGGGTAAATGTGAAGATGGGACAAGAGGTCAAACCAGGTCAAGTGCTAATGGAGATCGACATCCCCGATGCCCAGCAGAGAATAATGCAGGCCCGTTCTACTTTTGCGGCTGCTGAGGCGGCCATGTTGAAGACGCCTGGTGATGGACGGTCAAATGATCTGGTTGATGCCCAGGCCTTATATGACAAAGCTGAGAATGATTTTGCCCTAGCCAAAGAAAAACTGAAACGGAACCAGTCCTTATTTGATGCCGGGGCCATATCGGCTTCAGATATGGAGGCGGTTCAGTCGGCTTATGATCTGGCCAATAGTGAATATAAAAGGGCCCAGGGCAACCTCAATGCGGCCAGGAATGGGTCGAGCGCTACCTTGAATTCCCTGCAAGCTTCGCTGGAGGCTGCCCGGGAAGCCCTGAAGGTTGCGGAAAAAGATGCCGAACAGCATGAGTTAAAGGCCACCATGGCTGGCAAGGTCTTATCGATACCAGTAGAGAAGGGCGATATGATTGCACCTAATACCCTGCTTATAAGTATCGGTCAATTATCCACGCTCAAGGTCAAGGCTGATATAGCCGAGGGTGACGCAGGAAAGATGAAAATCGGGCAAAGCGTTAATATAACCGCAGCTGCTTTGCCGGATCAGATATTTAAAGGCAAGGTAACCGAGGTAGGCCTGGAGGCCGTAAGTAAGACTAAATCCCAGGGTGAAAGCACCTCGGTACCTGTCGTAGTCAATGTTAAGGGAAGTGGTCACTTAAGACCCGGATACAATGTAGACCTGAAGATAAGAACCGCTGAGGATAAAAAGGCACTGGTTGTTCCATTCGAAGCTCTGGTGGAGAAGAACGGCAAGACCAGTGTTTGGGTAATTCGCGATGGTAAGGCTCGTTTGCAGAACATAAAGACCGGCATTAGCGACAGCACCCATATCCAAGTAATCAGGGGACTCAAACAGGGTGAAAAAGTCGTCGTTAACCCCAGTTCCAACTTAAAGGACGGGAGTGTGGTTAAAACTTGATGATAGAGATTAGAGACCTGGGCAAGACATATAACACGGGCGCCATCACCTTGGAGGCGCTCAAAAATGTGAATCTTGATATAGAAGCCGGTGAGTTTGTGGCTATAATGGGCCCATCCGGTTCAGGTAAATCGACTCTGATGAACATAATTGGCTGTTTAGACCGTCCTAGTGTTGGAACCTATTCCTTGGATGGAAAAGATATTAGCTCACTGGACGAGAATGAATTGGCGGTAATCCGCAATCAAAAAATAGGCTTTGTCTTTCAAACCTTTAATCTATTGCCGCGCCTAAATGCTATGCGCAATGTGGAGCTTCCCATGGTATATGCCGGAGTCGATCCGGTGACGCGCAGGCAGAAAGCCAGCGAGGCCCTGGATCGGGTAGGAATACTGGACCATGCCAAACATCGTCCTAATGAATTATCCGGAGGTCAGAGACAGAGGGTGGCGGTGGCCCGCGCTCTGGTTAATTCCCCAAGGCTGATACTGGCCGATGAGCCCACCGGTAACCTGGACAGCAAATCCGGCGCAGAGGTCATGGCATTGTTTGACGAACTCCATGCCCAGGGGAGTGCTATAGTCTTGGTGACTCATGACCCTGAAATAGGGGCTCATGCGGAAAGGATCATTCGATTTAGGGACGGCGAACAGGTGAAGAATAATTGAAGGTGATTCCGGGGAGGACAACACTTTGAACTGGTTGGAAATGATTTTGGTTGCTCTGGATGGCATCTGGGTCAACAAATTAAGGTCCAGTCTGACCGTACTGGGCATAATTATTGGCGTGGCTTCGGTAATACTCGTACTTACCTTGGGCCGGGGCGGTCAGAGCAAAATCATGAATGAGTTGGAATCTATGGGTTCCAACGTTTTTGTTGTCTATGTAAATCAACCTGAAGATGGTGACTACAATAAATATAAGATTACCTCAGAGGAATGCAAAATCATGCGGGAATCCATTGAAGGAATCAAAGCTTTGACCCCTATGGCCTATGCTTCGCCCCAGGTACAAAGCCGCCGCAAAAAAGAAAACTGCATGATTATAGGAACTGAGAGCTGCTATAACCAGATCACAAACATACCCATGGTAAAGGGACGCTTTATAAACCAAAACGATGATGCTGCTGCTCGTAAGGTCATAGTAATTAATCAGAAGATGTCTGATGACTTGTTTGGGGTTGGCGGCGATGCGCTAGGTCAAGTTATTACGGTTGACCAAACCCCGGTTATGATCTGTGGAATCTTTAAAAATGGCAGCGGCATGCTGGAAGGGGCTCCCCGGGCGATGGCCTATATGCCGATTAATACATTTTTAAGCATGTTTCCTTATAGCGGCGTATATGAACTGGATGGGAGTGCTGAAACCAAAGAGCAGGTAGAAAAGGTTGCCCAAAGGGTGCTGAAATCATTGGAGATCCGGCACGATGCTGTAGGCAAGAAGGCGTATATGGTCTTCAACATGGAACAGGAACTGCAATCCGCCAACAATGTAATGAGCATAATTACCATGATCATCAGTGCTATAGCCGGAATATCGCTTCTGGTAGGCGGGATCGGTGTAATGAATATCATGCTGGTTTCAGTTACGGAGAGAACCAGGGAGATCGGTATTCGAATGGCCATAGGGGCTAAGCGAACTGACATTATGATTCAATTCCTGATTGAAGCTGTGGTTTTGAGCTTGTTGGGAGGTGTCATAGGAGTCATGCTGGGCCTGGGCGGAGGAGCAATCGTCTGCCTGCTGGCGAAAATACCCTTTACCGTTTCCATCGGAATTGTTTTGTTGGCCTTCATATTTTCCAGTGTGGTGGGGATATTCTTTGGCATGTACCCGGCTAACCGCGCCGCCAAGTTGGATCCGATCGAAGCTCTGCGTTATGAATAGGTCTCCCATAACTTAAGTTATTTGACCATAAGAAAGGACGGCTTGGTTGCCGCCCTTTATCATTTTACACATCTTAATCTTAACTCTTGTCAACGCCATCCCGTGATTGAGTTGGTCGACCGGCCCGGGTAAAATTGACAACAGCCATGATTTCTTTATTTAACGTCCATATTATTAATAACCAGGCCAGTAATAAGCTTGGGATAGAAATAGGTGGACTTCTGCGGCATCTTGTCCTTTGCCGTTGCCACATCCACGATTTCCTGG
>JAAYCK010000019.1 GCA_012729835.1 Syntrophomonadaceae bacterium | reverse complement strand
TTTGTCTGGCTTTTTACTCTTTGGCTTGTTGAGCCTGTAACCTTTTTGCAAAGGCTACATCTTTTCGCACTTTAGTCTTGTTGTTCTGTTTTATCAAGATCTTGGCGCCCCTCTCAGGGCCCCCGCGGGCCAATTTTCGGCTCACGCGCAAAAATAATATTATCATGGGTCTACAATCATGTCAAGAGATTTCGCAACTTGTCTTAAATAATCTATTCTTTTACCAGCACAACATGAATTGCTTTAAAAAGGGCCTTAACATTATCTCCAATTTTCAACCCGGCTTCTTCAACAGAATCCCGGGTCATGACCGAAACTATATGTCCGTCGCCATGTCTTACCGTTACCTGAGCCATTACGCTTCCCAGTTTGATATCGACGATCTCCCCGCCAAATTGATTTCGTACGCCTGCTTTCATTATTGTAAATCTCCAATCTTTTTTAGGAATATTATAGCGAAGGTGGCAGGCTCTTATACGATCGAATAATCATTGCTGTTCTTCGTTTATGACCGAATAGGGTAATACCTGCTTTTCTTTATAATTAACATAGGTCTTAGGTACATCGCCAATAATAATTGTCTCTGCCAGTGGCACGATTGTCGAGACCTTAATCTCTTCATCCATCAAAGGAACTGCTATCTTCATTTTTGTGTTGATCTGGCAATAAATCAAATGACGGGTTTGGTTGACCCCTGCTTCATCAAATTTATTTATGATTTCCACGTGAACCTGACCACAGGGTAACACTTTAACTTTGATCTTTGGTCCATATCCAGCAAGTACCGTAACACCGGTTATCTGCCCCAGAGGGACGGATATTGTTTCTTCATTCATCTGCCCCAAGTTTTTTGTAATACTTGTAGTGCTATCAGCCATAATGCGGTTTATAACTATAGTATTAGGCTGCAGTAATACGATCTTCCCGCTTTCGTCTTTATGGATGCGCACCAGATCTTCATAACTTGTTTTGCCTACTACCTCCCGATTAATGATCTGGTTTATGGCCTCGGTCTCCGATGCCTGGACTTTCGCTCGGGCAAGGGTCAGGACGCTGGCCTTTATCCTGATATCAAAAATGATTAAGGATAATGCAATCAGAAGGATCAAAATTGCTATTCCGGTCACTTTTATTTTATGGTTCAGCACAATATCACTCCCCCGCTTTTAATATATGAAGGGTAGTGACACAGTGTGAACACTTAAGAAAGTTTACTGGATTTTACATTGATTAAATCAAATCTCCTTTTTGCATAGTGCCTGCTATTGTTATAAACTGATTACTGAGACAACAGCAGGAGAATCCCGCATCCATTGCATATTTATTTCTGCGTTTATTGAATTATCAGGAGTGATCAGATTTGACCGATATTAGAGTTCGTTTTGCGCCCAGTCCCACCGGTACACTCCATATTGGAGGTGCCCGTACGGCTTTGTTCAACTGGCTTTTCGCCAAACATCACGGCGGTAGCTTTGTTCTCCGCCTGGAAGATACCGATATGACCAGATCTACCGATGAATCAGCCCGAGGCATATTAGAAGGGCTGCAATGGTTGGGTATAGATTGGGATGAGGGGCCGGACAAAGATGGTGCTTTGGGCCCCTACCGTCAAAGTGAGCGTTTGGAAATCTATCAGAAGTACATACAGCTGCTGCTCAATAGCGGCCTGGCTTATTATTGCTTCTGTACCCCGGAAGAATTACAGGCTGGTCGCGAAAAAGCCCGTGAGGAAAAACGCGATTACTTGTATGATGGTAAATGCCGCAACCTTACCCATGCTGAAATAGATGATAAACTTAGATCTGGCCAAAAGGCAGTGATAAGGTTTAAGACCCCGTCTCAGGGAATTACTATCGTTAATGATCTTATTAGAGGTCAAGTATCATTTAATAATGAACTACTTGATGACTTCATCATCGTTAAATCCGATGGCTGGCCGACTTATAATTTTGCCGTAGTGGTCGATGACGCCACCATGAAGATATCCCATGTGATCAGAGCAGAGGAGCACCTATCCAATACACCTAAACAGTTGTTGATATACCAGGGTCTAGATATTATTCCGCCGCAATTCGCTCATGTATCGATGATACTAGCCCCGGACCGCAGCAAGCTGTCCAAAAGGCACGGGGCTACTTCTGTGCAGGAATTCCGGGAAGAGGGTTATCTTCCGGAAGCAATCCTGAATTACCTGGCCCTGCTGGGTTGGTCCAACGGTGAAGATGTTGACTTCTGGAAACCCGCAGATATCATCGCACGCTTCAGCTTGAATGACATATCCCGTTCCCCGGCTGTATATGACATCGAAAAACTTACCTGGATGAATGGCCATTATATTGCGGAAACCGACCCCGAACGTCTTTATACTCTGCTGTTTGATGAAGGCTCCGCCAAAGGTTGGTTAACACCTGATAATAAGGACTATGTCCTCAAGGTAATATCGCTAGTTAAGACCAGGGTGAAGAAACTTGGCGATATATTAAATGACACCAACTACTTCTTTGAAGATGGCTTTTCTTATGATGAAAAGGGATACGACAAGCATTTTAAAAAGGCGAATGCCTCCAGCGTTATGAAAGCAGCACTCTCTATCGTCAAAACCATCCATAGTTTTGATGCCGCTACCTTGGAAGAATATTTTCGCACTACGGCAGCCGAAATGGGATTTAAGGCCGGAGATCTAATCCATCCCACCCGTCTGGCTCTATCCGGCAGAACTAATACTCCCGGGCTTTTTGAGGTTATGGAACTGCTTGGACCAGAGCGTTGCCGGGAACGGATTGAGCGGGCATTAAAGCAACTGGAACCGGAAGCTTTATAAACGAGTATCGGCGATGTGTTAATGTTTTCAACCTAATCCGGAATAAATGTTTAATACCTTTGACAAGCGTGCCGGGCTGTATTATAATAATTTTCGCGCAGGTATGCGCTTGTAGCCGGATGGTGTAGAGGTAGCACGACTGACTCTGGATCAGTTCGCCAGGGTTCGAATCCTTGTCCGGCTGCCATAAGGCCCCATCGTCTAGAGGCCTAGGATGCCGCCCTCTCAAGGCGGAGACAGGGGTTCGATTCCCCTTGGGGCTACCATAGAATCCCTACCCCTATGTATCAAAGGCTAGATATATAGGGGTTCGTTCTTTTCTGGGCCAATTTTACTACGCTCATATCTATAAGCTTTTCTGTTGAGACTGTTCAACTAGGCGCATCTTCAGAAATGAAAAAGATGGGGTATACATCAAACTGTATACCCCATCCGTCAAATTAAAAACTCACTTATTTTTTCTTAGCAGTCTTAGCAGGAGCTTTCGCCGGAGCTTTTGCAGCCTTCTTAGGAGCTACTGCATCTTTAAGAGCTTTGCCAGGCTTGAAAGCGGGAACTTTGGTAGCAGGAACCTTGATCTCTTTTCTGGTTGCAGGACTGATAACCTTTCTTTCTTTGCGGTCACGCACTTCAAAGCTGCCAAAGCCAATAATCTGGACCTTTTCTCCTTTGGCCAGTGCACCCTGAATAGTATCAACCATAGCATCTAAAGTCTTAGCAGCATCCTTCTGAGTAATTCCGGCATTCTCCGCCAGGGCCTTTACAAGTTCCGATTTGTTCACGACAAGTCCTCCCTTTAAGTTTTTTAACCATATTTTACATTCCCCATAAAAAGGGCAATTCCTGCTTATAAATCAATTTTTTTTGAAAAAATTTTAGAAAAATCACGTTATTAGTTTCACCATTACTATTATAATGCCATATTTGGCGGTCTTTATTCATGGCAATCCCAATATTAAGGCATTTAATATTAGGGTCATAATTCATTTCCATTTATTTGCTAATCAATGATTTCCAGGACTGTTATCGAGCGATCTCTGGATAAATCATAAAATTTATCACCCACCATAACCATTGGCCTGGTTGGGATGGTAGGATCGACATAAACTACTATGCCTTTCTCATTGTTGGAGAGTAAGACCTGGTTACCGATATAGAAGTTAGTTACTTTATCATAAAAAACTTTAGCAACTCGCGGATCTAGTTTGCTGAAAGACTCCTGCCAGAGTATCTCCGCGGCTGTATAAGGGGAACGCTTGGTAGAATAAACTCGGGTAGAAGTAACCGCATCGTAGAGATCTGCAATTGCGACTACTGATACACATAATCCGTTGTCATAACCCTTTCTTCCCATAGGATAACCGGAACCATCGGCCCTTTCATGATGCATCAATGCAGCATTGGCGATGTTATGACTTACATCTTCGTTTTGTATCAATAGATTATAGCCCATCAAGGTGTGCTTCTTCATTTCTTCCATTTCATCATCACTCAGTTTACCTGGTTTATTGAGTATGGGATCCGGTACAAATACCTTCCCTATGTCATGCACCAATCCTGCCTCACCAAATTCCCTGATCTCTTCTTTGCTACATCCAAGCCACCGTCCCATAAGAATGCTGAGCAGTGCTACATTAACGCTGTGAGTAAACAAATAATCATCTTTATCCTTCATTAGCCGCATTTGCCGGAATAGATCATTCACGTCAAAAACCTGCTCCAACAGCATATCAGTAGTATCACTTATCTCACCGAATTCCAGCGGCTTGCCCAGCTTGGCCTCTAACATAAATGACTTCACTACATTGAGTGAATCATCAAAAACATCACCGAACTTCTTACCCGATCTGGAACGCGGTACGGCCTCGTTTATATAAACCTCATTGATATTGCGTGCTCTAAAATTATCCAAGTGTTCCTGGGTGATCACGGTCCCTCCCGACAACAATAGCTGAGCATTGGAGGTGAATATGTCCTTCCCCAAAGTAACACCCGGTTTTATGCCGTTAAGACTAATCCTCAGCATTTCTTAACCCCTTTAAAATTTAATTTTTTTGTATCTATTCTACAAATTTCTTTAGATTCCTTTAAAACTTCTATAATATGCAAGTATATTATTTATCATTTTTATATATTCTTGAAAGCACTGGCTTGAAAAGCTTTTAAGATACTTACCTCCAGGTTCCGATATTTCTTTTCGGCTTCAAATAACTCATACAGCATTTGTACTGCTATCTGCTCAGTACCCTGATGACCCGCATCGATCAATGCAATTCCTGCGGCTTCAGCATTTTTTGCATCGTGATATTTCAAATCCCCGGTAACCAGTAAATCAACGCCCTGCTGGATACAGTTGTCTAGAAAACTGGCGCCAGAACCACTAACAACTGCCACGTCCTCTATGGTTCTTTGTATATCGCCGACCACTCTTACCGCATCCAAACCCAATCTTCCCTTAATAAATGCTGCGTAATCGTCCAAGCGTGACGGGTTCTGTAGTCTGCCGCAACGTCCTGGGCAATAAGTCTTCCCGTGATTCTCCAGCCGATACAGGTCAAAAGCTATCTCTTCATAAGGATGAGCCTTTTGCATGGCTGCCAGTATGCCAGGTAATGATTCCCGGTAGGCAACTGTCTCCAGCCGAAATTCATCGGCCATTTCCAATTTCCCGGTCTTGCCCTGCCAGGGGTTGGTGTCTTCTCCAGGGCGGAAAGTACCGGTGCCCTTCGCAGAAAATGTGCAATCGGAATATCGGCCGATATGACCAGCTCCAGCCGCTGCCATAGCCTCCCGAACCGTTTCGAGATGGGTGACTGGAATAAATACCACTATCTTATATAATTCTTCGGTGATAGCATTGAATAGAGGCTTGATATCGATAAGGCCAAGTGTTTCTGCCAGGTATTGATTTAGGCCATTAGGAGCCGAGTCCAGATTAGTATGCGCTGCATAAACACTGATACCGGCCTGAATCAATCTTCTGATCATATCGGCCTGAGACTGGGAATAATCAAGCTTCTTTAAGGCTTTAAAGATGAGAGGATGATGGGTAATTACCATATCCACCTTCTGCTCCCTGGCCTGTTCCAAAACCGCTTGATCCAAGTCCAAGGCTATTAGCAGGCGCTGAACTACTTGATCCGGGTCACCTACTTGCAGGCCGGTATTGTCCCATTCTTCCGCCAGAAATACGGGAAAGCTTTGCTCCATGATCTGCATGAGGTCCCTAACCCTGGCTTTCATTCATTATCGCCTCCAATTCTCTTAATCTGGATATCATGTTTTTCCTGGTCCCCTGAGCGGCGGCGCGGGGCGACCGGGCCAGGTTATCACAGACTATTTTATACTTATCGAGATAATAGTTTAAATATGGCTTCTTCAGGGGACTCGATCCCTTTAATACCAGAGGACCGAGCTCTTCTTCCACATCACTCAGTCTATATACCTCCCGACCGGGTCGGGACTCTATGATCACATAAAACTGGCCCTTTTCCATCACCAGAGTTTCATCCACGATAGGCCATCCTCTGGCTGCCAGAGCACGTCTCAACACACACCCCCGGCTCATCGGCTGCAGCAGGAAATGGGAAAAGGTTTCAGCTTTATTCCAGTCACTGGCCAGAATATCTGTTATGATATCACCGCCCATACCGGCAATTACCACGTAATCTGCCTCACCAGGACAGATGCTTTCCAATCCGCTGCCCTGGCGGACAAAGATGCGCTCCCGACAGCCTGCCGCATTGATCGCCCTTTGCATCTTAATAAACGGCCCATTGCCAAACTCACTGGCAATAACCCAGGGAGAAAGCTCGTTTTCAATCAGGTACAGGGGCAGAAGCGCATGGTCCGAACCAATATCGGCCACCGTCGAGCCAGGTTTTATATAGCTGCAAATCGCTTTCAATCGGGAACTCTGCATGAGTATCACCTTCAATTCCTGCTTCTTACATTATCTCTAAATCGTCGTGACATCGCAAGCCATGGAGCAATGGCAAACCCCGACTAAAAATATTAGTCGGGGTTGAAAATACTTTTCGATTAAAATCTATGGATTTACTACACGCGGGGCAAGGTCTTCAGACTATCCTGCATCTCGGCATCGGAGAATTCAACATCCTCCATTTTACCGGACAAATACAGATCATAAGAATAAAGATCAATCAAGCCATGTCCGCTGAGATTGAAGACTATGGTCTTTTTAACGCCTTCCTGATCAGCCTTCATCGCCTCGTCGATTGCTGCCCGAATAGCATGGGCGGATTCAGGTGCCGGTACTATGCATTCAGTCTGGGCAAACATCATGGCCGCTTCGAACGTAGCATTTTGTTTAACTGCTACAGCTTCGATCAAACCGTCATGGTACAACTGGCTGACCAACGCCGAGTCCCCATGATATCTGAGACCGCCGGCATGGATACCGGAAGGCATGAAATCATGTCCCAGGGTATACATTTTAAAGGCCGGTACCAGGCCTACTGAATCACCGAAATCATAAGCGAAAGCACCCTTGGTCAGTGTCGGGCAGGCGGCCGGTTCCACCGCTACCAGGCGGATATTTTTACCGGCAAGTTTATCAGGAATAAAGGGGAAGGCCATCCCGGCAAAGTTGGTGCCGCCGCCGCAGCAGGCGATCAATACATCGGGATAATCATCCACTAACTCCAGGGCTTCTTTTACTTCCTGTCCGATCACGGTCTGGTGCAGGCAAACATGATTCAGGACGCTGCCCAGTGAGTAATGGGTATCATCGCGCGTAGCCGCATCTTCTACTGCTTCGCTTATAGCAATACCCAGGCTACCTCCGCTATCGGGATTCCGCGACAGGATCTTGCGTCCACTCTCGGTCAACGGGCTGGGACTAGGCACACAGGTCGCCCCATACAGTTCCATTATAGAACGGCGGTAAGGTTTTTGGTTGTAGCTTACCTTGACCATATATACCATGGCTTCCAAGCCAAACAGTTTACATGCCAGCGATAAGGCAGTTCCCCATTGTCCAGCGCCAGTTTCAGTAGAAATACGTTTTATACCCTCAATCTTGTTATAGAAAACCTGGGGCAAAGCTGAATTCAATTTGTGACTGCCCACCGGGCTGACACCTTCATATTTGTAGTAAATACGGCTGGAGGTCCCCAGGGCTTTTTCCAATTGCCGGGCCCGGTACAAAGGTGAAGGTCGATACTGTTTATACAAATCACGTACTTCATTGGGAATCTCGATGAATCTCTCCCGAGATACCTCCTGCATTATCAGTTCCCGAGCAAATAGCGGTTCCAGATCAGAAGGGGCTAAGGGCTTGAGAGTTTGCGGATTGAGTCCCGGTTCAGGCAGATTGGGCATGTCCGCCTGTACGTTATACCAAAACTTTGGTATTTTTTCCTCTGGTAAAATGATTTTGTAGAGCTCATCTTTGCTCATCTAAACTAGTCTCCTCTCTTCAGTAAAATCTAATCATCCATGATTTTATCATAATTAGAAGTAAGGCTCAAGCAGTCACACAAACCTTTTTAAAAATCCAGCGCTTGCAAGGGGAATCAACTAGAAGGGGTTATTCATAGGAACCGAAGGAAAACTGATCCAAGGGATTCAGCTGATCTTATGTTTCAACTATCTCAGATCAGCTATACAGGGCGGCTGCTGACAGATCCGATAAGGTTTGAGCTTCTATACCCATTTCCGCAAGTATGGCTCCGGCTTCTATTTCGCTCAGGCAGGTAACCAGCAAACCCGTTTGGGGCAAATAAACCAGACCTTCCGCCCACTCATGACAGGCAGAAATTACAGCATGGGGTTTATTGTCCTTTATCTTTATTACGGTAACATCCAATCCCATGTCCTCTAGACGATTTACCTCTTGCTTCATTCGATAAAGAACTAGTTGAGAAATATCCAAGACATCTTCCCTGACAACGGACTGACGCTCTAAAAACCGAATAAATGGTTCCTCGATGATGTTGATAATGATGGACAATAGTTTTATTTTGTCACCGTCCAACAAAATGGTATCAGTGAAAGACCAAACCAGGAGATATCCGGCGATCCAGTCTCTTTGTTTGATTGGAAAGACGAGTGCCTGACGGCCTTCAGCGAAGGTGAGCACCTCATTTTCCGTAGTGGTCTCTATCGCACTTATCATCTGAGGATGCAAATAAGGTCCCTCGTTCAGTTTTGCAACCATGCCATCTTGGGTACGAGTCAAAAGTTCCATTTCGCCGACTCCTGCTCCAAGCCGAAGAGCGGAAACCAAAAGCTTAATGAAGCTTTCCAAATCCTTGGCTTCACGGATTATGCGCAGTACGTCCTGAATAGCATAAATGTTAGCCAGGCTCTGTTCCAATTGATCGTTTTTCAGCATGAGTTGTTTGTATATCAGCACGTTTTCAATAGCGGCGGTTACGGAATTAATGAGCAATGCCAGCAGTTCCATATCCTCCGGGCCATAAACCTGACCGGTTACCCGTTCCGAAAGTGTAATAAACCCAAAATACACACCGGGCTTGGTCAGGTGCAGTATTAAAACCGGATTAAGTAATTCATCGATCCCCTCAAAACCCGGGAAATCTCGCAGGAAAGCTTTCCTCTGGTCTTCATCGTATCTATATTGCACAATTGAGTTCTCCCGGGTCGGAAGTTGTAAGGGGCCGTTTAGCCAATAGGCATGTTCTTCCTGGGAAAATGCCGACTTGAAATGCATCATCTCCAGTTGCTTTTCTTTTTCATCATAAAGAAAAATTGAACTAACTGCTGATTGGAATATCTCCATTAGCATATCAAGAGTCAACTGCATTGTGGCCTTAATATCGGTTGTAGAGAATATGACCTCCGCTGCACGATAGACCGCTGCCAGAGCAAATAGCTTCTGGTCCAGCACCCCGTTGCTATGTATAAGGTTCTCTTTAATTAGGTTCATCTCACGGGCTTTGTTGAGGATTGTACCCAGCGCAATGAGAGTAAGGCTATCCTGAGTTCCTATCCCCTGATCATCTACTGAAAAGCAGATCATTAGACAATCCAGATGCCCATCGGTCTGCAGCGGAAAGATCACCCGGGCACCGTGTTTCACCATCAGTTTATAATTATTTTCACCAATATTATCCGCCGTGCAATTCCTTATAATAGTGGGATAAAAGGATATATTACTATTCTTCAGCAGGGGCTGTGCTTCCAGCCTAAAGTGTTGAATATCTTCTAATTTAATACCCTTGCTGGTAATCGGCTTAAAGAAACCATCCTGCAGTTTGAGAACCACGGCAGCGGGGAACGCAAACATTTCCGAAACAATTTCCAGGTACATCTGCAGCAGAAACTCATTTCCATAAGGTTCAAAGATGTTATTAATGATACTAGCCATAAAGTTTAGTTGATAAGCCAGTTTCGATTGGTTGTTACGCATGGTCTCCAGAGAATCCATCGACTGTTTTGCACAGAATAAACGGCTGATATCATTGATAAAATCCTGCATTTTGGCGGTAATCCGTGGGGCAGGCCCAGAAAACATCAGATAGGCACAGGGCTCTCTGCCTTCTTTGGTGAATTTAATATAGTGACTATAAGGCGGTAGTGGTTTTTCTTCATTGTCCATATTGATGACTATTGGCGGCAGGGCATCCAAACGCTGCTTTATACCCGTCAGATTCAAAGGGGTTGGCATAACTCCGGCAGCTTCAACAACCATCAATTCAGCATCACCGATATTAACTGGGACTAACAGCAGGGCGTTTTCGCTTTTCAATTGTTTCACCAGGCGTTCCATAACCAGGGTATATATGCGGTTGGAGGTTATGGTTTCAGTAGCCGCCAGTATCCGTTTCATGCACAACACTCCGTTAGTTCTTTATGACTACTATTCTTCTTTCGTTGGTATCGTAATACATGGTTATATTCTTCATGTCAGAGCTGAGTTCCACCACTTGATCCTTGATTCTCATAGCAGCAGTATCGTCGATCTTACTCTTTACTTCAATCATCCCATCCCCTTTGGTGGATCGCAGGCACTGCATAATCTGATCCTTCTCATCACGGTAATGTTCTATCTTTTCCAGCATAGAAGAATAGTATGGCAGAATTTGGGTTATATTAACGCGGGCATCAGGGTTTTTATCCCTGGCCAGCAATCTGATCTTTACTGCCAATTCGCGGGCTTGGTCCTCCTCTTTGACAATTAGATCATCCAACGTACGATATTGCTGATACATCTTCTTTCGGTCAATGCCTTCTACTACCATATTCATATCTTTATTGCCCTGAATGGTATTGACCTTAATCTGAGACCCAGCGAATATCTGATTTTGTCCCAATATGCGTCCTCGGATGCCTTGCAGCAGAAAAGAGCGTCCGGCCTTAATATTTGAGCGTATTACATATTCATTGACCACAATATTATTTTCGGCCTCGACCGTCGCTTCTTGAATATATCGGGCTTCCACATTAAGAGCTGCTTTTACCAAGGCATGACCGCGCCCAGCTACTCCCTGATGAATGAAAACTGATCCGCTTCTGGATATGACCGTAGCATCTTCTATGCCGCCACGGATTTCAATGTCATCTTCAGCTTCAATGATGAACCCATCCTTGACCCATCCATTGATCAAAACCTTCCCGGGAAACTTGATGTTTCCAATCGAAAAATCTATATCACTCTTAATTACCTGTAGCTTGGTAACACCTATTTTAGGTCCCTGCCAGGTTAGAGCGCCGTCGAAATCAGCAATAACCTGATCTCCGACAACCTTGGCACCTTTGGTAATCTGAAAAGCCACCTGTTTCCCCGGCAGCGGATTAAGAACTTCGCCAAATACGTTATAACCGGGTGTCCCTTTGGTGGCCGGCTGACGCAAGGCCAGGATTTCACCCGCTTTGACCTGTACTATTCCCCCCAGATTATAATAATCAACACGTCCGTCTTCGGTGGTCTCCGGTTTTAATTCAGGTTTATTAAAAAGATAGGTTACCACGGCCTTTCCACCCGGGACTGATGGCAAACCGGTAGCAACCAGAAAATGTCCTGCTACGAATATTTCCTCACAAAAACGGTGGATTCCATCGATATCTACTCCATAGACAATGCCAGCTTCCCGAAGCGCCTGGAAAACCTCCTGAGGCTCCAGGGTCGTTCCAGCAGAAGTGACAAGAAAAGCCTCCATTTTGTCACTGGAAACCTTGATCTTAATATCCTTGCCTGCTGCATGATTAATTTGTTTCGCCACCTGACTTCCTCCCCTACTTCAGATAAGCGGTAAACATCCAATAAATATTAAATCACAACCAATCGACCGATTGCGTGTTGGCATATCTTGATAGACATAGTGCAATATAAATATATTCAGGGGATTAATGATCATTGCCAAAGGCAGAAAACAAATAATGAATGACATGCTGCGGGGAAATACCCGTACGACAGCTTGTATACCGATTAATCGGCTCTATATATTTGTAGAAATAGGAAGGTTATGTTTAAAATACTATATCACAAAATACACCAATTACTCCATATAGGACATTCCAACAATTTAATTTCACCGGCTCAAACCCTACTTAAGCCTTATAGTAATGGCATTTACGAACGTTTTCATGCTCTGTTGGGCGTTTAAATAATGTGGTCCTTGCAGATAATAAAGCCAATAGTCAAAAATAGCAGAAGGGTTTGGTATATTTGCAGGCTTGGGACGGATTTTCCGCCGGACGTTGGATGCACGATGTAGATGTTCGGGACTTTATCCAAAAAAATCATTCGCCCTATGAGGATGATAGCTCTTTTCTTACCTCCGCCACTGAAAGGACCAAAAATTTGTGGTCACACTGCCGCGAACTCCTCCAGAAAGAGCGAGCAAGCGGCGGGGTCCTGGCTGTAGACACCAGCCGTCCAATGCATATCACCAGCCATGAACCTGGCTATATTGATCGTGAGCTTGAAATCATCTATGGTCTGCAGACTGATGAACCCCTCAAACGCGGCATAAACATTTATGGCGGTCTTCGCACTACTATGAAAGCTGCAGAATCTTATGGATGCGAAATCCCGTCAGAAATGGCGGAGTTCTTCAGATTACACCGTCCTACCCATAACGACGGCGTATTCGCAGTATATACTCCTGAAATGAAACTCGCCCGCAAGGTGGGAATAATAACCGGGCTGCCCGATTCTTACGGACGGGGACGCATCATTGGAGATTACCGCCGCCTGGCGCTTTATGGGAGCAACTTTCTAATACGGCACAAGATATCCGATCTCGATCGTCTGCCTGAAGAAATGAATCCGGCTTCTATCCAACACCGGGAAGAGATCCATAAACAGATCGACGCCCTCAAGGCCACCGTTAAAATGGCTCATTCCTACGGTTTTGATATTTCCAAACCCGCGGTTGATTCGCGCGAAGCCGTACAATGGCTATATTTTGGTTATCTGGCCGCGGTTAAGGAACAAAACGGAGCTGCCATGAGCCTAGGGCGGGTATCAACTTTTCTAGATATATACCTGGAACGGGACATAAATCGGGGATTGCTGGACGAAGCTATGGCCCAAGAACTAATCGATCAACTGGTTATAAAACTGCGTCTGGTGCGTCATCTGCGCACCCCCGAATACAATGAGCTTTTCGCTGGTGATCCCAATTGGATCACTGAATCACTTGGTGGGATGGCAAGCGATGGCCGAACCTTAGTCAGTAAGACCAGTTTTCGATTTCTGAATACCCTGCGCAATCTCGGACCATCACCTGAACCCAATATGACTATCCTCTGGTCCAGTCATCTGCCCGCACCTTTTCTTGAGTTCTGTGCCCAGCTATCTATCGAAACCTGCGCTCTACAATACGAAAACGATGATCTTATGCGAGAATACTATGGTGATGATTACGCCATAGCCTGTTGTGTATCTGCTATGCGTTTAGGCCATGAAACGCAATTATTCGGAGCCCGCTGCAATCTGGCCAAGCTTCTGCTTTATGCTATAAATGGCGGCAGAGATGAAATGACCGGTCAGCAGGTAGGCGTGGAAATGCCGGTATATAATGCTGAGTTCCTCGACTATGATGAGGTTATGCGGCGCTTGGATATACAGATGGAATGGATCTCCCGGCTCTATGTCAATACTATGAATGTAATCCATTTCATGCATGACCGCTACGCCTATGAAGGCTCCCAAATGGCACTTCACAACTCTTATCTGCACTATTATATGGCCTTTGGCATCGCCGGTTTATCGGTAACCGCCGATTCACTTAGTGCTATTCGCTATGGCAGAGTAAAACCAATTGTTGACGCTAGCGGTCTGGTAACATCATATGAAACCCGTGGGGAGTTCCCCTTTTTCGGCAATGATGACGATAGAGTAGACCTCATTGCGGCTGATTTGATAAAAAAATTCAACTTTCACCTGCAAAGACACCCTACTTACCGTAACGCTCAGCACACCTTATCCATCCTCACCATAACCTCCAATGTGATGTACGGCAAACACACTGGTGATACCCCAGATGGCAGGAAATGCGGAGAAGCTCTGGCACCAGGCGCTAATCCTGTACATGGCCGAGAGAAGCTTGGAGCCATATCCGGTCTGAACTCACTGGCCAAGCTTCCATACAGCTACGCCCGGGATGGCATATCCCTAACTTTTTCCATAGTTCCGGAATCACTTGGCAGGTCCGATAGTGAGAGAATAAGCAACCTACTGTCGCTCTTTTCCGGTTACTTTGGTCAGGATGCCCACCATATGAACGTAAATGTGCTGGATCCGGAAACTCTCATCAAGGCAATGAACGAACCGGAGAAATATGCCGACCTTACGATCCGAGTCTCGGGTTATGCAGTTCATTTTACGCGTTTGAGCCGCGAATTGCAGGAAGAGATTATAGCCCGTACCTTCTATCGCAAGATTTAGATGAGGAAAGGCTGAGCATGATCGGCAGAATCCACTCCATAGACAGCTTCAGCACCGTAGATGGCCCGGGGATCAGGACCGTGGTATTTGTACAGGGGTGTAGTCTTCGTTGTATTTACTGCCAGAACCCCGATACCTGGGCAGGATGTAATGATAAAACCAACAAGATGAGTGTTTTTCAGGTCATGCAGATCATTAAGCGCGGAATTCCCTACTATGGAGATCGAGGAGGAGTAACTTTTTCCGGTGGTGAACCTTTGCTGCAAGCAGACTTTATTCGGGAGGTATTCAGCGAATGCAAACGGCTTGGTATCCATACCGCCATCGATTCTTCGCTATATGTAGAGTCCTCACACTTAGAGAAGCTTATCCCCTATACCGATCTGGTTCTGGCTGATATAAAAGCTATTGATCCGCAGAACAGTATCAAAATAACCGGAGCAGCCAATAATTTGAATCTCGCTAATCTAGATCTGCTCAATCGCCAGGGAATATCCATATGGATAAGGTATGTAGTCTGCCTGGATGGACTGATCATCCAGCAGATATCAGTACCTTATCCTACTATTTAAAGGGACTGGAGCACGTTGAAAGAATCGAGCTATTAGCTTACCATACCCTCGGCAAACACAAGTGGTTGATGTTGGGACTGAATTACCAACTTGAGAATGTCCCTTCCCCGACTAGCCAACAGCTCGCGGGCATAGCCGAAGTAATTTCATCAATCAGCGGAAAGCCTACTACCTTCTAAAAGCTGCAGAGTAAAATCGCTGAGCTTATGCGCCAGTTCATATTAAAACTAGATCCCAGAACCCAAAGATTATGTGTAAAATTATTTCCTCTCCATAAACCAACGTCCTTCTTCAAAGAATAGATAGGTTTCCTTGTTGGCTATTCGGCAGGTATAGCGCAAACCTGTTCCACCAGCTTTCAAGCTGGCCGCACGGCGAATATCCAGGACTTTATCTATCATGTATTCCCGGCCATCTTCCCATATCAGAGATATTGGCCTCAGAAGCCCTTCGGGGAAAAAGATGGCTTTAACGGTAACATAGATTTTATTGGGGTTTTCATAGGTAATCGTGTTCACGGTAGTCGTCCTTCCTTAAAATACGCTATTGGGTGTATGACATGATCATCCTTCGGATTAATAGACATTAAATCGTTATCCTGCAGTAATATAGCCCTTTGCACGGAGTGATGCCCAAAACGGCTCCGTAATGAATCAAGTGTTACCTCAAGATTCTCCTGCTTGATACGCCTGTTTTCATCGTCGAAAAGAGATATCTGAATATTTGAAGCAGCCGTGACCAGATCGCCGCCGCGAACACCAATACTGCGGATAGGCTTTTCCCATGTGTAATTAGCCTGGAAAATAGCGAGCGCCTTTTCGGCAATTTCAGAAGAAATAGCGCTGGGTTGCGCTAGTTTACCCTGCGCGCCAAAGGTGAATAAGTCTTTATCCCGGATATGGATATGTACTGTCCGGCATTTAAAGCCATGATCCCGTAATCGGGCGGCAACGCTCTCACTTAATATATAGAGGATCATCCGGACATCTTCTTCTGTTTCCAGATCGCGTGGGGTGGTGATGCTATTGCCGATGCTTTTAATGACGGATTCTTCCCCGGCACGGGCCACAGGTGAAGAGTCATAACCATTGGCAAAAGACCATAAGACCTCGCCCCATTTACCCAGGCGTAACCGCAAATAAGCCGGACTGGCTTTCGCTATATCGCCAATACCGATGATTCCGCAGCTCGCCAGTTTTTTATTAGTTGATCGTCCAACATAAAGCAAATCACCCGCCGGTAGCGGCCATACTACGTGCTTATAGTTTTCGGGGGTTATAACGGTTGTAGCGTCTGGCTTTTTAAGATCAGAGCCCAATTTAGCAAATATTTTGTTATAACTCACGCCAACTGAGGCTGTAACGCCCATCTCAGCTTTTATTCGTTCTCTGATTTCATCGGCAATATGGGTGCCGGTACCAAATAACGGGCAACTGCCGGTAACATCTAACCAGGCTTCATCCAGACCGAAAGGCTCTATTTGATCGGTGTAGTCAGCATAAATATCACGGGCAAGATGTGAATATCTCATGTAAAGCGGATAGTTAGGGGGTACTATTACGAGGGCAGGACATTTACGTTTTGCTTGCCAAATCACTTCTCCGGTTTGAATTCCCGTAGCTTTGGCCAAATAATTTTTGGCCAGAATAATCCCGTGTCGAGCCTCTTGATCACCACCCACCGCAACCGGTTTATCGCGAATTTCCGGCCGGTATAGACACTCGACAGATGCATAGAAGTTATTTAAGTCGGAATGTAAAATCACTCTATCCATAAAGGCGCTCCGTACGAACATATGTTCTATAATAATAGCACCTTTAGCATTATAGTCAATTGTAAATTTTGGCCTGGAGGAATTTTGCGGATTTATTGTTAACTCAACTTTCGCAGTTGACATATGATGCGCAGCAAGGATTTTTTTAATTAGCCACAGATGGACACAGATGGACACAGATGGACACAGATTATATGTACAATGGCATTAATAATATGCGAAGCAATCCCAACGTGTCATTTCCGTGAAAACTCGCATACTTGTCATTGTTATAAAAACCCTCGTCTTTGTCTTTGCGAGG
>JAAYCK010000175.1 GCA_012729835.1 Syntrophomonadaceae bacterium | reverse complement strand
GCCGGCACAACATCGCCATCCCATCTTTACGGGCTAGAGGATGCTGATGGTCTTGAAATTCCTGCTGCCCAGTTTCGGGGTTAGTGATGGATTGAATGTTTCGCTGATAATCACACGGTTCCATAATCACTCCCCTTACTTGGCAGTCAGGAGATTTTCCTGGGTGTTTTCTGCGGATACAATTTGCCAGCACAGAAAACCGTAATAGGGATAGGTCGGCGGTTCCCAGCCATAGCGGATAAACCCGTTAGATAAACCGGTCCCCTGGTCATCCAGCACGAGCATGGTGTCGATCATTTGGGCGAGATGACAATAATCAGAATCGCAATCCTCCCAATACACCCCATTCTGGGTGACATAATCACCCTTCAATTGGACTGCTATCAATTGACTTTCCCGAATGGGTTGAGAGGTCAGGGAATATGCAGGTTCCCCTGCAAATTGGATTTCCGTCGCTGCCCAGGTAAAGCTCAGATCACCATCCGCTTCGAGGTAATAGACTTTAACTAAACTGAATGGTTGGATGAAATCAATTTGCTTGGTCTCACCTGCCACTCCGTAGAACCGCCAGGTTCGTTCATCTCGAATAAACCGCAGCCCCTGCCAGGGAGCGTTCCGTAATTTGTCTTCCAGCTCCTGCTTTGTTCGATTAACATCCTCCGAAACCTCGACTTTTATAGGTGTTGGATCCACCTTCATAGAAGCATTGAGATTCACGAAAACAAAAACCAGGCATCCTACAACAACAAGTAGAAATACAACGATAAGGATCCACTTTAAGAAGCGGTTCATTTCATTCCCTCCATCTGCTGATAAGCCAGCTCAAAGACAGGAGTGTTCTGTTCACCTTCTGCCCGGTAGAGATAATCCAAACGATAATTCCCGGTCGCATCAATTCCTTTGATCGTCGCAATGGCTTGTAAGGTGCGTTGAATTCTCCCTGAGCGGTTGACTCTTCCCATCAAGGCGACCACGTCCAAGCCCATCGCAACCATCGAGCGCACGGCTGCCAATCCCAATTCTGGTGCGGCTGCCAGGGCCAGCTGTTCCAGGCGCATCAAGGCTTCCTCAATGGTTCCGCCATGAATGGTGGTCAACGCCTTGCGTCCCAGACAGGTAGCTTTTAAGAACTGAAGTGCTTCATTTCCAACAACTTCGCCCACCAGAATTGCGGCGGGGTTCATGCGTGTGTAAATGACATTCAAAACCCAATCCAAAGTCACCCCGGGTGTGCCAGGTGAGAGTTCTGCCGGCGCAACAGTGCGCAGTAAAAAGGGATGTTGGATCTCCAATTCTCGAAAGGTTTCCAGTGCAGCAATCGGTGCCGAAACAGGTAAGAAACCCGAAAGTGCGTTGAGCAAAGTCGTCTTACCCGAACCCATTTCACCGGCAATCATCAGGCTGCCTGCTAATGTGGATACCATCCAGGCTAGAAACCGATCTGGAGTGTTTTGCAGGGACTGGAAGCGGCGAGAGGATTTAGACCCCGTACCTTTTTCTGAATTTGTGGCGAAAGTTTGGACCACCTCCAGGTCAGAAGGGTCAATTTTGGTAAATGTGCCGGTTTGTTCCATTTCTTCCAGCGTTCGCACCCGCCGCCCGAAAGTACGAATATTGATAGCGGTTCCTTCCGTAGATAGGCGTGGGACAATGGCAGTAAACCGCTCTCCTCCAGGGAGATCAATTAATACTGCCGGCCGGTCTCCCCGTAGGGTGGCTCCACCTTGATCGGCAACGTGCACTGCCAGATTTTCGAAATACCTGTCATCTGCCAGTTTTCCAAGATGAAAGAAGCTGCCGTCATATTCCACCGCCACTACCCCATTGCGAACGAATATTTCCTCCACAAACGGATCTCGCAGAAGTTGATCGAGTAAGCCAACACCGGAT
>JAAYCK010000133.1 GCA_012729835.1 Syntrophomonadaceae bacterium | reverse complement strand
CTACCATTAACAATTATTGATTTATTCAATGTTGTATTATTCCCAATAAATTGTTTATCTGATTGATATTCATCATAGCCTTTACTATTCTCAATAGCTATTGCTGTGATATCTTCTGATAAATCTTTTATTTTGAGAGCAGATACTCCCTCAGCTAGATTAGTTATTTTAGGCTTGGGACATTTTATATCTATTTTACCTGATGCCTCACAAGTACCATTTATAACTATAGAGGAGCCGCTGAAAATGAAGTCATTATTTGTATGTATATCACCATTAATAGTTATTTTAGACCCATTAATCTGTAATTGAGAATTATCGCTTAACGAAAATAAAGCAAAATCTCCAATAGAATCCTGCATTATGTAATCACTAGCGGTAGTTTACAAGTTAATTAGTGCAAAATCTTCAATCCCTTTGATTTGAAGGCTTCCAGGGAGTGATTGGCGTATACCTAACTGTATTTCTTTTTTAACTGATATATTTTTTCTATCTGCTCAGCCATTTCGCTGCCTATCGTAAATGACCTCACTTTTTCCGGCTTACTGATGTCACCGAAGAATGTATCGACTCGCTTTATGCAAGACAATTCGTCAAGCAGTCGGTTAATACTCATGTTTATTCCTAAATCTTCAAGTTCTTTGTGCAGCAAGCAACATAGGCGATAAGCGAGCACACATATAAATATATGAACTCGGATTTTTTCATCTGTCCAGTGAAACACCGGACGTACGCTCAGGTGATCTGTATTCTTCATCTGCTTAAATACAGATTCCACATGCCATGCACTACGGTATGCACTTACAATATCTTCATTCGTAAAATCAGTCCTGTCAGTAAAGAGTACTTTTTTCCCAAGCTCACGTTTCCGTAGCTTTTCAAGTGAATCATCTGAGGATGCAAACGTAAGGTATATATAACCGTTGCTTTCAATGACCTCATACTGGAATATATCTTTCATGTACTCCAATTTCAAAATATCTTCCACTTTCTTAATGACACTTTCCGTTACCGGCGCTTTACCCTTGACAATTTTGCCGTTTGCACGATGCATGAGTTTTTGCTGCAGATCAAGAAGCTTTTTTGTAATTTTTTCACGGTTTATTTGGATTCCTTGAAGTTGACCCTTTTCCAGTTCAGGATTATGAACGATAACTGCAGTGACATTTCTTCCATAGGCTTCTATTTCTTTGCGGTATGCTGACTGCCCTTTCAGTGCTTTCGTACATAATGGGACGTATTCATCCAAAGGTACCTGGAACAATTCTTCCGCCTGATTTTTCCTTAAGCCACCGACATAATGGACTGGGAAGTCACTATCCTCAAGAAAGTTTATGTTATCTTCCGAGTTATTTCCACGGTCAAACACAACTGTCACATCGGATTTCTGACCGGTTATAGATTCATATCGATTTTTAAGCTTCTCCATCATCACATGGAATTGCTTTGCATCCGGGCGATTACCTGGGTAGGTTTCATGAAGTAGTGGTACGCTACAATCAGCAGATATCATGAGAGACAGTCCGATGATACGAAGGTCATTTCTTTTTTCCTTGCTATGCCCACGCTTTGCAGTTTCACATTTCTGCATGGTATCAATATATGTGAAGAAGTTAGTTGCATCATATATGATATGGGTTGTGTCAATATTGTATGTTGCAACTATTTTTCTTAGGATGGCATCTTCCATGGCATCGATGCTTGCTTCGGGGATGCATGTGTTATTCCAGAAATTTTGGGGTGTGAATGAATTTGAGCGAATACCCGTCACCGATGGAAGGCATGTACTCGAATACCAAGCTTGCAATCCATTTGTTGATGATGGAGCAACAGCACGATTAATAGCTGCGGTTAGGATATACTCCCCCGGACTAACACCCTGTTTCCTTTTGAATACAATATCATCAATTATCTGTAAGATATTAAGTCTTGAAGCAATATCATATAAAAGTAGAACGGATCCAAACTCTGAAACTTCCGAATGAAGCACACGCTCTTGGAGTGAGGTATCCATGTAAGCCAGCTTGTTAAGCAGTGTTTCAGCGCTTCCGAGATATTTTTGGTTAACATACTTCGGTTTTCCATTAATACGTTTCGATTCTACATAATAATAATAGATATTACTTTTAATTTTCTTCTTTATGATACTACCCATGAAGCTACCTCCAAGATTAGGTTATACTTCAACTATATAGTACCATAAACCATACAATAATGCAACAAATATTACTAATAAGTTAGGTTATACACAACATATTGTATAAAGCCTTTATTTTCAATATCTTCATCATTGTTATGTTAATATCTTGTAAACTACCGCTAGGCACGCAGTTCGCTTTTCGCGGGCTTACCCAGTTGGTTGGGCAGGGGAAACCAGTATCTATACAAGCTTTAGGAGATAAGGAAATCATCTCGGTGTTCCGGTTTATTGGCGGAGGTACCGTTTTTGGCAAGGTTCCGTTTCCAACCATCATCATGATTATTACCGCTGTGGTGCTTGGCATCATTCTTTCAAAAACAGGCTTTGGCAGACGGCTTTATGCGGTTGGCTCCAATGAAGAGGCTGCAAGACTATCCGGCATCAATGTCACCAAAACGAAGCTCGCTGCTTATGTCGTTTGCGGTGCAACCAGTGCAATGGCTGGCATTCTGTTGGCAGCCCGCCTTGTGTCGGCACAGTCCAACGCAGGCCAGGGTTATGAACTGGAGGGTATTGCAGCGGCAGTTATCGGCGGAACATCGGTTATGGGCGGCGAGGGCGGCATTTTAGGTACAGTCATTGGTGCATTTGTCATGGGTGTGCTGCGTAATGGGCTGAATCTGCTGAAGGTGGATGCCTTTGTACAGATGGTGATTATTGGTACTATCATCGTTTTAGGTGTATGGTATGATACCGCCCGGCGTAAAAAGCAGAGCAACTAAATCAATGAATCCGCTTATTACCGCAAAAGCGGTGATGAAGAATATATGAAGAGGATAGGAGATGGCAGGATGAAAAAGGTATTTGGTATTATTCTGATGCTTGCACTCATCGTTACGATGGTAGGTTGTGCAGGCAATGTCACAGGGACCGGGACACCGACGGAAGACAAAGGCAATACACCGGCCGATGCATCAACCGGCAATGAAAGCAAAACGATTAAAATTGCTTTGGTCACAAAAATGGTCGATTCCCCTTACTGGCAGACTGTAAAGCGTGCAGCCGAGGAAAAGGCAAAGGAACTTGGCAATGTGGAACTCACCCATCTGGGTCCACCGACCGAAGCCGATATTGACAAACAGGTACAAATTATTGAAACCTGTATTAACGACGATTATGACGGAATCATCCTCGCAGCCTGTGATAAAGATGCGCTGATCGAGCCCGTAAGTAAAGCAAAACAAGCAGGTATTCCTGTTGTCATGATCGATTCCGGTATCTCAGAGCCTGTATACGATGCATTCCTGGCGACCAATAATGTTCAGGCCGGTGCAGAGTGCGCGAAGCTGATGTCCAAGCTGATTGGCGGCAAGGGTCAGGTGGCAATCGTGAACTTCGCAGCAGGTACGCAAACCGCTATCGACAGGGAAACCGGATT
>JAAYCK010000132.1 GCA_012729835.1 Syntrophomonadaceae bacterium | reverse complement strand
TAGACTGACCATCATCTTAAATGTTGTGGTTTTGCCCGCCCCGTTTAGTCCCAGCAAACCGAAAGAACTGCCCTTCTTGACCTGAAAACTCACATTGTCCACGGCTTTAAGATCGCCGTACCATTTAGTTAATCCCTTTGCCTCAACTGCGAAGTCATCCATAGCGCTTCCTCCTAGTTCTTAAAGGCAACATTTTGCCGTTCGAAAATAATACTGGCTACCAGTAGCACAACAAAAGTCATGATCAACAGAGATACACAGGTAAGCCTGGCATCACCAGGAAAGGTTAGAGCGAATTTTTGATATTTGGAAAAAACACTTAAGAAAAATTTAACGATAATCGGCAATCCGGCAAAGCTGTCAATGTTCAATCGCAGCCCGACTTGTCTGAGGAACTCTCCCCCCAGCGGATGGGCAGGAGCCATAAAAACCAATGCGCAAAGAGCGGTGGTTGCCGTAGTCGGTGCAAACATAGAGATCAGCGTTGTAATGGCTAAGAATAATAGCGACACGCAGGTGACAATTGCCACCATCGTCATCCATTGGCTGAATGGGGGCATTAGAAGCTGCCAACGGTACTGAGATATACCTGAAACCTGTGCCCAGAAATAAGCTGCAATCAATTCAGCAACCAACAAGGGTACAATCATTACTACATAGGCCATGAATTTACCTAATAGTAAAGAACGGCGGGGTAATGGTTTTGAAAGCACAAGCTCCATCGTACCTTTCTCTTTTTCGCCCACAACGGCATCCATGGCAGTAAGAATGCCTATCATTGGGCATAGGACCGCAAACAGTTCGAAGAAGGGGTCCAAAACACTCTTAGAATTTGCGGTAGGGCCAACCTCCGTATAAAGAGCCATTAATATGGCACCAAAGATAAACATGAGCAAAAAAATCGTTTTATAATTGCGTAAGTTCTCCTGTAGTTCTCTTTTCATTACTGCCAATGTCTTCAATATTTGTCATCTCCATTTCGTTAGTACGAATTATTAATCTTACATCAAAGGGGTGCTGTGCAAATGGAACTGAAAACATACGTTTCATATCAACTATTTCAGGCAGTCTTGCATAAACTAGAACCTATTAATATTATTCCCGGTTCCTGAATTGCTTCTAACTCTCGCTAACTTTGTAACATGACTGCTCCTTTCTATAAATTCCCCGCCCGAAAGTTTATTTGTCTACGTTCCCGCGTTCTGAGCAAAAGTGTTTTTTACTTGTTTTCTGCGCTAAGGTCTTTTCCCCAAATAGCAAAGGCAATCATCCCCACCAGACCACAGGCAAATGCGACCATAAAATTAGTTCCTGGAGATATACTCCAGAGGTAAGCGCTGCTGAGCGCAGCAATAGAGACAATAACATCACGAATCAGGTAATAAGTGCCAAAGGTAGCTGCTTTCAAATGTTCAGGAGCCAGGTCCATAATCAAAGCCTTACGTGTGGGTTCGCCAAACTCTTTTAAGCCTCTTATAATGAAAGCAAAGATAAGGGTTGTGAACGTACGAGAGAAGTAAAGGATTAAGGGAAATATGGTAAAAAAGATAAAGGTGATCAGGACAAAAGGCTTTTTGGTATATTTATCAGCAGCATAAGCCACCGGTATATATATAAGCACCGCGGTCAGCATTTCGATGCTGGTCAGAATGCCAAACTTGGCAGCCGAAATCTTATTAACCTCCACTACCCATAAAACTACAAATGCATAGGGAATTTGCTCAGCAAAACGGATCAAAATATCTGATATAAGCAAACTGCGCAGTCCGGGATTAAAGGAAGAAAAAATCTGACCCACGTGCAAATGGGCTTCTTTCTTCTCTCCGCTGTCTTCAATAAAATAATACTCTACCAGCAAGGAGATAACACCCACAACAAAAGCGATGCAAAAGGCGATTTTGATGCCTTTGACCTCACCATACAAACCAATTAATATCCCGCCTATCACCGGCCCCAAGGCCATGGGAATACGACGTACCAGCGAGTGCAGCGTGACTCCCATGGTTCGTTTTTCTTTGCTGACTGCATTGGCCACTAGGCTCATAACCGCCGGTAAGGAAATCGCCGACCAGGCAATAAAAAAGATACAACCTATTATGACTGCCTGCCAGTATGGAAATATAATAACAATCGCATAGCCGAAAAGAGCAATAACGGTGAACAACATAAGAGATCTTTTATAACCCAATTTATCTGACAGATATCCTCCGGGAAAGGAATATATGGCCCCTAGAAAATTCTGCATAGCGTTCATGAATCCTACGACGAACACGGTGCCGCCAACCGCCACCAGATAAAGAGGCAGGAACCTTTCTGCCATCCTCTCTCCCAAGCCAATGAGTATAACCATAATCAGCATCGATATAATACTCGTGTTTATTCCCAAAAAATCCTTAAGCCGATTCTTGAAACCCATTATACTCGCCTCTCTAACGTCTTCACCAATTTAACAACTTGTTAAAAATATACCGTGCATCCCCCTCTTTCCTGAAAAAGGATGCTTTTTAGCGTAATAAATCCACTACCACTTTCATCCATAGACGGCACTTTTCTTTAGCCTCAATATTTGCTGCTTCCCTTACCGGATAAGGGCAATTGCAATATGCCTGCTTAACAGCTTCGTCGCTTTCCTGTCTGCTATTCATAAACTTAGGTGTCTTTAATCTTTTACCTAAATTAATGACCCGCATCATGTTCTAACTGTCCTCTTCCAGAACTTCTTCGACCAATTCGCGCAGCCACTTCTTGCTTTCGCTCAGGACCTGACGGCCCTTTTCAGTGATTTGATAATAAATACGAATTCTGCCTTCTACATTAACTTTTTCCGCTATTAAAAAGCCGTCCTCCTCCATCTGGTGCAAAACCGGGTATACGGTGCCCGGCCCTACCCTGTAACCATGTCTTTTTAACTCCTCAATAATCTCTACTCCATAAATAGATTCCAAGGAAGCATGATGCAGGATATGAAGGCGAACAAAGCCTGAAAGCATGCTTTTAATCATTATTATCGCTCCCCGATATCGGTTCATAATATTGTGTATTGATATTAGTATACACAACAGGGAAAATGCCGGCAAGCATCTGATTTATTATCTTTATTATCAAAAATTATACTGCCTCTTAAGCGGCGCATTGCCGGTATATCTCTCTATTTCTGAGCAACAGCTCCCGCCCATTTGCCATTCCACATTTAATTCCTAATTTAAGGACGTCGTACATTTCCGCTCAAAGCAAAAAACCGCAGGACCGGAATTATAGCCAGTCCTGCGGTCACCTATAAATATTAAACTGTAATTACTGTACCGTCTCTGAAAGCAATTTGGATGTCACCAGCGCCATGGACTATTACTTTATCAATGGCTGCCAACCATAAGCTCTCATCGAACTCCTCAATCACAAGCGGTCGGGTTTCGATTTCCCGAATAAACCTTTCCAGTGTCAATGATTTGTTTTGACGGTTTCGCTGCTTATCCTCCAGTTCGGCAACCCGCTCTGTTGCTATCCGGTGACGCTCCATGTAACCCCGGTGTTGTTCATTAAATTCATCTTGATTCACGGTAAAGCGGGCGTTTTCATAAATGCATTTTCTCGTTAGCTCCGAAACAACTTCGATTTCACGCCGCAGTTCCGCGAGTTCTGTTTCAATGGCTGAGCAGTCGCATAAGACCTCTTGGGCTAGCCGACAGTTGGCGAGAAGTTCGTCTCGACTATCCATCAGTATATTAAAAGCCGCCAGAAACCGCTGCTTGATTTCGTCTTCTGTTAAATGGGGTGTTGGACAAGGTTTATCGTTTATGTACTTCTTATTGCACCGCCATACGGTACGCCGATATTTGGTGTTGGAACCCCAAACCTTGGAACCGTAAAAACCGCCGCACTCGCCGCAAATTATTTTTGCTGAGAAAGGGCTGTGGCAACTGACTGGCCTACCGATTTTTTTACGCCGTTCCATTTCAAGCTGCACCGCATCAAATTCGT
>JAAYCK010000131.1 GCA_012729835.1 Syntrophomonadaceae bacterium | reverse complement strand
GGAACTTACTGAAGAAATGTCTGGTATCGCGGGTCAGGACACCAATGCCATGGCTAAGACCTACGAAGGCTTCACAGCGCAGGATTTCTTCCAGCAGGTCATCAATGAAGACAGTACTACCCTGGTGGAGATCTATTACGAGCGCAACAGCCATCTCCTGTCTTGGAATGTCAACGGAGGAAATCCTTTGTCAGGGACATATACCACAGGTAACGTAAAGTACGGCACGCCCATTGACAAGCCTGAAACACCTGCACATAACAGCTATACCTTCGCTGGCTGGTATAAGGATGCAGGGCTGACTACTGCACTGGAGGACAATGCTACCATGCCCGACGCTCCGCTGACCATTTACGCCAAATGGAGCGAGGCACAGGTCGGCTACAAGGTGAAACATATCAGGCAGGATTTGGACGGAAGCTACCCCTTAAGCGGAGACCTCGTAGAAGAGGAATCGGCAATCGGCCTCGCAGGCCAGAACACCACTGCCACATCCAAGACCTATACCGGCTTCACGGCACAGAGCATCACCCAGCAGACCATCACGTCCGATGGTAATACCGTGGTGGAGATCCTGTATGACCGCAACAGCTACATCGTGACCTTCGATGGCAACGGCAGCACTGGCAGTTCCATGGAAGATCAGGCCTTCCAGTACGGTGAAGCCCAGAATTTGACCGTCAACGCATATACCAAAGCCGGCTTTGACTTCAGCGGCTGGAACACAGAGATGGACGGCAGTGGTACAACCTATGAGGATGGAACATTGGTCGAAAACCTGACCAATGTTGCAAACGGAACCATTACCCTATATGCACAGTGGACATCCCAATCCTGCATTCTGACATTTGATTCCAACAAGGGTAACGGCAGCTCCAATCCAACCACCATCGAAGACCTTCATGTTAACTATGGTAGCACCTACGGTGCACTGTCCCCAGTGAGTCGCGACGGTTATACCTTCAATGGCTGGTTCACCGAGCCAAGCGGCGGCACAATGGTAGAGAACACCGATGCGGTGACGACCGATCATACAATCTATGCCCAATGGACGCCAAACACCTACACCGTAGTGTTCAACGGCAACGGTAACGATGACGGCTCTACGGATTACCACCAGGAGTTCACGTACGATGTGGAGCAAGCCCTGAATACCAACGCATTTACCAAAGCCGGCTATGCCTTAACGGGCTGGAGCACAGAGATGGATGGCAGTGGTACAATATATGAGGATGGAACATTGGTCGAAAACCTGACCAATGTTGCGAACGGGACCATTACCCTATATGCACAGTGGGTCGAACTCAATAAGAAATACGACCTCTGGGTTAACGGTGTACAGGTAACCGTCACCAACGCTATTGATGTGCTAGAAGACGGTACAGTATCCTATAACATGGCCAACAATACCCTGACATTGAACAATGCAACAATCACAGACATATATACCGACCAGTATTCCAACAAAGCGGGCATCTATGCCAAAGGCGATTTAAACATTCGACTAATTGGTACGAATACTGTGGATATCAGCGGAAGCAGCTTACAGAACCGCGCAATCGGTATTTTCTCTTCTGATGGGGGCTTGAGCTTCTCCGGAGATAGTCTGAGCGACAGCCTGACAGTGTATAGTGCCGACGTGCAGAATGAATATAGTATTGGTATTAATATCGGTACTTTTAGCGATGGGACCGTTAACATCACCAATTGCACAATGGTTGTCAGATCTGGTAATTCCAACGGTAGTATTAACCACTTATGCGCCGGAATCTCCAGTCAGAATGGCATCAAGATAGAAAACGCCGTTGTGACCAGTACTGGCGGAAACTCGTCGAATAATTCCTGCTCCGGAATCTTGGGGTGGCCTACCGAGATTATTAACTCTACCGTAACCACCAGCGTCGTTGGAACTGGTAGTGCAATGTATTCAGCTCCAATGTTGGACGAAGGTGTGAAGGTTACGGCAATCACAGATCTCGATGAAAGTACACCAGTCACTTACAATGCGAACGACATCAAGAGCTACAAGTACCTCAAGATTGAGCCATAAACGACTCAACTGCTTACATTTGGTCGGCATACTGTTGACCCATAACCCTTAGCAACAGCACGAAATACCAGAACATCAAAATGTTCAATCCCCTGATTCCACAAGCGCGGCGGCCATCCGTCGCCGCGCCTCTTTTAAATGTGAGGTGACGCTGATGAAGAAGTTTGTTTCTTTTGCTATTTCCACACTTACTATATTGTATCTGACAGCTTTCCTTGCCGTTCCAATTCATGGGCTTGAGAGTGGTGCAGTGCGCATTGCCATCATTGACACCGGAATTTCCACCGCTGCCATTTCTGCGCAGAATCTGGATGTGGGACGCAACTATATTCTGCCGAACGTCTCCACCGAGGACACCATCGGCCATGGCACCGCTGTTGCCGCTATCATTGCGGGCAGCAAATCAGCAGGCGTCACCGGCATATGCCCTGAGGCGGTGCTGGTTCCTCTGGCCTATTACAGCAAGGCCACTGAGGGAACCTCTGTAAAAGGCGACCTGCCCATGCTGGCGCAGATTATCCGGGATGCTGTGGACGTTTACGGCTGTCGCATTATAAACATCAGCTCTGGAGCCGGGATAGATACCCCCACCCTTCGGGATGCGGTTGCCTGGGCAGAGCAGCGCGGGGTACTGGTGGTTTCCAGCGCCGGTAACGATGGCGACGGCACGACCTACTTCCCGGGCGCCTTTCCCACCGTCCTTTGTGTAGGAACGGCAAACACGGCGAAGGATGGTCCTGCTCTCTTTTCTAACCGCCACAGCAGTGTGGATCTGCTGGCGCCAGGCATCAGACTGGCAACAGCCAATCCCAAGGGAGAGGCTGTGACTGTTAATGGCACCAGCTATTCCACAGCCTGGGTTACTGCGGTAGCAGCGTCTCTGCTAAACGTCGACCCCTCCCTGACCCCCCACCAGCTGCGGCAGCTATTGTGCTATACTGCCCGGGACATTTGTTCTGAAGGCTTTGATACTCTCTCTGGTTGGGGCATTGTGGATCCCAGCGCTGCAATGGCCAAATTACAAACTGAACGCGGAGTAACACTACCCTTTAGCGATGTAGCACAAGACGCTTATTACAGGTACGCAGTGACGTGGGCGCTGAATAACGGCATAACCGGCGGAACCACCTCCACCACCTTTTCCCCCAATATGGCCTGTACCCGTGCCCAGACGGTTACCTTCCTATGGCGGGCTGCAGGTTGTCCGGAACCGCGAATTACAAAAAACCCCTTCACTGACGTGGCTGAAACTGACTATTTTTACAAAGCAGTCCTCTGGGCAGGTGAGAGGGGTATTACCTCCGGCACCTCGGACACAACCTTCAGTCCTGATACCTCTTGCAATGAGGCACAGATCATCACCTTTCTATGGCGCGCCCAAAACCGTCCCGGCTCTGCGGGACGCAGTGAACTGGCGGCAGGACTTGGTGAACACTACTACACCGATGCGGTGGCCTGGGCAGATACGTATGGCTTTTTCGCAGCCGCTAAAACGGACTTTGTTCCAATTCGTGAAACTCCCCGCGTTAATATTGTGGTTTATCTCTATCACAGTATGGGCGGTGGTCATTAATTATGACGTATGCAAGTGAGTCATTATTTTATTTATTAATGGTTTGAATACTAAATACAGCATATACCCCAAGAGACCTCCCATGGTATTTGTGATTAGATCTGTTATATCTGCTGAACGAAAACCATTAATCAGTGGTTGGATCAATTCAATCCCTAAACTAAACAAAAAAGTCCGGAACAAGCAAGATGATATACTCTGCTTTTTCGCTACAGGCAATAAAAACCCAAACGGAATCATCATTATTACATTAAGTAAAATCTGGCGAACCGTGTCTCCCCTACCTGAAAAATAATCATCAAAAGGTATTATGTTCATCGGTGTATATGGATGATTGAAAATGAATGGCAAAGATGTAATAATCGGCATTAAAGTTACGTACAAAACTAATGATATGTAAATGTACATGAGTGAATTAATAAGCAACTCAGTTTTGCCTTTTGCCTTCCATTTATTTAAGAAAACAGTAGCATATAATGCTATCAGCACTATAATATCAATAAAAACTTTCAAACTATTGCTCATGTTTACCCCTTAGCAAAATACAAATAATCGATGAAATATAAATGACTTCACATCTTTCAAAGAAATAAATCCAATACTAATAGCACCAGAAATAAGTATGCTTCCAATACAACCCTATTTATAATGCATACTATTTTTTCTTTAGCATTTCAAATAATACGGCCTTTTCGTCACAGTCCTCACAATCGTTCAAAAAAAGCTTCCAGGCACTTTTCATATTTTCTTTTTCATATGTATCTGTTTCTTCATCAAGTAATAATATAGCTTCAGTCAGTATCTGATACTTGTTTTTAAGTTTATATGTACACTTTTCGGCTATATCCTTACCTTCAGGTGGAATTTCCGTCATACCCATATCATTTGGAGCGAATTCGGATACAAAAGCAGCTTTTTCATTATCCCATTTAAAAATAACCTTCTTTTGCACCTCAACACTTACTCCATAAATATCGTCACCAATATCTGTTCTCATATAATAGAACTTTTTCAGGTCGTAGTCTGCAGTCAGGCTGATTTCTCCATTGGTGTTCAGCTTAATGCTTTTTGCCTTTAAATCATAACCGCCAACAGGAGATCCCACGTAATCATCATAGGGCAAACTTACAACGAGCTTTTTACCTTTATCAGTCAATGTGTACCAATCTTCAAAATATCTGCCCATTCCTGTTCCATATCCTCTGCAGCTTTTCCCTACAATGAATACTTTATCCCCGGCTTTCTCCAATCTGTACTCAGTTCCAGCCATCTTGCCGCCAAAATCTATATAGTCAATATACTTGTCCTCTTTAAAAAACAGAAGTCTCAAGGCGAAGTCATAGTGGTAAAGCGCTAAAACTTTGTATGCTTTCCCATTGTTGTCCAAATTCATTTGCATCTTTTCCAATCTTACACCTTCATTTGCATACATGTCTTCAATGTCAAGGTTTTTCCAAATGTAATCCCAGTAATAAGGTTTCTTTTCATTGATTAACTCTTCTATTTCATCCAGCGTTAAAACCTTTGATACCTCTGTATTCGTATTGAAAACCCCCTCAAAGCCCTTGACAAAATCAATATCCACTTTGATATCAATTATCATTTTTTCTGTATACAGCTGATAAGTTCCGTGCTTTTCAGCATGCTCCACCAATAACATGATTGGAGCAGAAATCAATTCGTCGTATTTGCCGCTAGATTCAATTTTTATATCAATACCAGGGTTTTCAATAACTATTGCCCTGCAATTCTTAATGGCAGCATCTTTATGCTGGCTCATTGATTCATAATCATCTATTTCTTTGCTTTCTAAAACTTCAAACTTCCTGCCGCAAAAGTTCTCTTTCGCAAAATCATATAATTCTGAATAGACTTCATAACGATTGATCTTAGTCTTCCCCCTGTCAATCATTTCCATCGATGATATTTCATCAGGAGTAGTTATATTTGCAGACACTTCAATATTTGCAGGGGCTAAAACCTTAACATCATTATTTGTCCCCACTTCACAGGCTGTTAAAAAAAGCATTCCTATTATTGCTGCTATAACTAACTTATTCAACTCAAATCACTCCACTTTCTGGTTGATTTTTGTACTTATCCTGTCAACCCTTCCCTACTTAAGCTGCTGGCAATGTTTATTAATTGATTTCAATAGCGGTAATGCAATTAATGCCAAAATTTACTAGACACCTTATACTTTTTTTATTTTACCGATAAAAAACATAATTACTGATAGAAAAATCCCCAAAGTATTATTATTATGCAATGAAATTATATCAGAAAATGTCTCCAATTCAAAAGAATTCTTTGCAATGAAATTTATCCGTATGAAAGTATAAATAAGATGTTTGCAATAATGTTAATATATACAACGGCAACTTTAGTTAACGTTTGTTTGCCCACCGTTGTTACTTCAATCACTATGCTATGTATCTTTATTTTTCTTATTACCATTGCAACT
>JAAYCK010000166.1 GCA_012729835.1 Syntrophomonadaceae bacterium | reverse complement strand
CGGTATTCTCCACCGCTACGGTCGCAGCGACCGGGCTCGTGTCTGTCACGGCCATCATCCAGCTCAAACTGGCAGGGCGCACATCCATGCCCCATACTCCCCATATCTCTAGATTCAAGGGAACCGTTATGACCTGGGGAGTGACCGTGGTATACGCAGCAGTGACGGTAATCACGCCAGCATAGGTTCCGATGCCTAGATCACGCGTGTCCACCGTGACCTGGAACGATTCACCCGCACTACCCAGCGTAGGCGTAATGGCCAACGGCAATCTTGGCTGGGACGCACCGGAGGCTGTATCCGTTACGACACTCCATGGAAAGGTCCAGTTATTGCTCAAAACGGTCACGGTTTCGGTGATGATGTCGCGTTCACGCAAGCGAACCGACCAGTCCAATGCTGCGGGTGTGATAGTCATAGTGGATACGACGGGTCGTTTGTCCATCTCTTTGAGAGCAGTATAGGCCAGGCGCGGTAAGCCATCGGGTTTGAGAACGGCGAACCACCGCAGTGGATCGCAGGTCGCGTACCAGGGCAGCATACTGAAATCCAAACCAGAGACGATCATCACGCCCATCCACGGCCAGTTGGCATCGGCGTAGGCGAACGAACGCTGCAAATAATCAGCTTGCTGCTCCGCCGAAACCTTCTGCCACAGGAAACCGATGCTGTCCCAGTAGGCGAGGCACTCCGGGTGGTCTTCTTCACTCGCATCCATCAGCCAACCAAACTCCGTGCCCCACACGGACTTGTCGCCGTCTCCGTGGGCGACCATCACGTCGTAGATGTCCTCGGCACGGCGGAAATTGACGATAGACGATCCCCATTCCTTATCTTCCGGTTCACCGCCGAAACCGTAGTTGTGGATACTGATCGCGTCGAAGTGATCTAACAAGCCGTTAGCGTACATCGCTTCGAGGAAATCCACATCATTCATCGCGCGGCCTTGAGGCAAGTCACCAGTAGGCGCAAGGCTCCCGGCGACGATGGGAATCGCAGGATCAGCAGCCTTCACCCCCAGATAGGCGCGCTTGACCATCTCCGTGTAGCGCGCGGGGTCCACATCCTCGTAATTCCATTGAAAGTCGAGATTTGGCTCATTCCAGATTTCCAACGCCACATGGTAAGGTGTAGCGCAGTCAGCGCGTTTCTGCGCAATGTGCGCCGCGAGCGCCTGGAAGAATGCCTGCCAGTCGTCCATTTCGTGATCCCGGATTGGCATCCAGTCATCGGAGGCACGCTCGACGCGCAGGAGCAAGTTTAGTCCCAGGGGACAGACCTCATCCAAGCGCCAGTCTACGGTGTCCCAGATATAAACGCCATTGCCGTCAGGCTCGATATCGTTCCAATGATGAAATATTTGAACCAATCGAAACCTGCCTCTTTCACCCGCCCCAGGTTCCCCGGTGGGAAGGCTACCATCATCCCGTAGCCGATGTGCGGCGGGGGCAAAGCCTCGCCAGCCCCGGCGGGCCGCGCCGATACCGCCATCAACAACACTACAATCGCCATCATTCGCCAACTCTTCTTCGCCATGCCTCACCCCCTAAAAATCGTCAGAACGTTATCGTCCGCATTCGCCAATTCACTCATTCGCCGATTCGCCCGGTCG
>JAAYCK010000130.1 GCA_012729835.1 Syntrophomonadaceae bacterium | reverse complement strand
ATTATACCTGTATGATTTTTTAGAAGCAACAGGGTAAGCGGATGCTGCAGCCCTCTTGGTGACAGTTCATTATACGCAATTTTACCATAGCAGCTATTTATGACAAGAGAACCGTCCCCTTGTCACAATATGAAACGTTAGATTTGTCCATTTTCATTATCCATCCGTTTCTATTTCCATACTAGCGATAGCTGTCGATAAAGATAGCCCGTCCGTCGCATTTAACGGTAACAGCTCCCTTTTGATCGGTCCGGTAGATCTTAACCTTTCGTCGTTCAAGTTCCTCCAATACCTCCGGGTTCGGATGGCCGAACCGGTTGTTGGCTCCCACTGATATCACCGCCCAGTTAGGCCTGGTTTTATCATAAAAGCCTGGCAGCAGCGAACCTTTGCTGCCATGATGAGGAATCTTGACCAGCGTCACCGGGTTCAAACCTGCCTCTGATAAGCGTTGCAGTCCTTCCTTTTGCAGATCTCCGGTCAATAATGTACTAAATATGCCATACTTGATTTCCAGCACCAACGACTGGCCGTTGGTCCCAACGACATTGGCTTCTGCTTCCGGATAAAGTACCTTGACTTCCAACCCCTTTTCGATATTAAGGTTCTCACCAGCCGCCAATTTATAAAGGGGTATCTCTTTCTCGGTCAGGATTTTTTTAACCTGGTCGTATTGCTCGGCTTCTCCCAAACACTTGGGAATAGCCATCTGTCTAACCCCAAATTCATGCAGGACCGCCTCTAATCCCTGCAAATGGTCAGTGTCAGGATGGGTATTAATCATCAGCCACATTTCTCTTATACCGCGATTATGCAGATAGGGCAGCAGCTTGCGCTGAGCGACATCGGTAAATTCGCTGCCTCCTCCATCAATCAGAATAAATTTACCCTGTGGTGTTTTTAACAATATGCTGTCCCCTTGTCCCACATCCACAAAGGTAATTTCCATGGTTCCCCGGTTATAAAGACTTGCTGGCAAAAAAACTACTACCAGCAGCAGACCCATGAGTAGAATCCCGCTGATCAGCCAGCCGCGCGCCTTCTTGCGGACCAGAGCATATATTACCAGCAGCAATCCCAGATAGTAAATGAGGATGATCTGCCAGGCAGGTGCAGCCACCCAGAAGAATGCTCCCGGCAGGTTTACCAGCCAGGTATTAATGCTTCGTATCACTTCGATCAATAGGCCGGCTGGATTAAGAAAGAGAGCGGCCAGCATAGGGAGCCATCCAGATAGGATCAGGGCGAAAAAACCCAGGACCACTACTATCCCGGAGAGATAACCCAACAGTATGTTGCTAATAATAGAGACCGGACTGAAGAGGTTAAAATGGTAAATTAGCAAAGGAAACATCGGCAATTGCGCACAGATTGGAATCAAAACCAGATCCCACCACCAGGATCTGTAAGCCAATTGAGCTTTAAGCAGGGGAAAAAGATAAACGATCCCCCAGGTGGCCAGGAAGGTAAACTGAAATGACATCTGCAGCGGTGCACTGGGGTTGAGGCACACAATTATCAGACCAGCCAGACCCAGACTGTTTAACATGCCGTTTTCTCGTCCGCTGTAATAGGCTATGAGCCCCATCGCTCCCATAATGGAAGAACGCACTACCGGCGACGGCCAGCCGGTCAAGCCACCATAAACCAGCAAAAGCCCTATGCCGATCAGCAAACGGCTGCTCCGTTTTAATTCCATGATGGATGTAAGCCAGGCGGACACCAATAGAAGAAAGCCGATGTGCATGCCGGATACCGAGAATACGTGAATTATGCCGGTTTTCTGGTAATCACGATATTCCTCAGGATCTATGCCTTCAATCAACCCCAGCAGCATGCCCAATAGAATATTGGCATCCTCTTCAGGGAGAACCTTTAAAAATAGCTCCCGGGCTTCTGCTCGGTAATCTGCCAGCCAAACCATAGGTCCCTGGACGCGGTTCAAGAGTTGAACGGCCTTCGGTTCCTTGATCGCCATGGTGTAGTATATACCCTGACAGCGCAAATAGAATGGGTAATCCAGTTCGCCCGGATTGCCCGGCGGGGTAGGAGGTTCGAGATCTCCGTGCAGTCTGACCCGGTCACCTCTTTTCAATCCCGGATCAAAAAAACAAAAGATCTGTATCTTATTCTGATATGTTTTGTCACCATCCGCCTTAAAGATAAAACTGGTGGTTTTTCCGTCATAACGCGGGTAATCTGCCACCTGGCCGATTATCTCCTGTTGCTGCAAAGCCGGTAATGTCTCGATCAGCGGCGGAATCCGCAAATCACAGTATATAAAGAAACTTGCCAAAATGAGTGCTGCACCCAGAGCGCTACGGGCAATCTCAGGCCTTATCCAGGCAGCTGCTAATAGAAGGCATGCAATTACTAAGGCAGGTATGAGGAAATTATAGAAAGCCAGAATGCTTCCCAGACAGGCTATGATAAATATACTAAACCAGATCGGCATCATAAGTCACCTATCAGCGCACAGTGATGCTGTTTTTAATTGCCTCAAATTTCTTGTCTCCGATCCCGCTGACATTATTGATATCCTCTATTGAAGTAAATGATCCATTGGCTGTTCTATATTCGATAATCCGCTGGGCCAGGGCCGGTCCTATGCCATCAAGGGTATCCAATTCCTCCGCCGAGGCCCGATTGATATTGATAAGTCCGCTATTATTAGCTCCGGCAGCATAGCGAGGCGACTCTGACTGGATAGAAGTATTTCCTGCCGTTGGGGCTCCAGCGACCTCGCCTATAGCAGGAATATAGACGGTCTCTTCATCAGAGATTATTCTAGCCATATCCACTTGCTTCATATCAGCTGTATCCAAAGCTCCGCCCGCCATTTCCACCGCCTGGTATACCCGGTCATTCTTCTGCAGACGAAATACTCCAGGATTTTTTACTTCGCCGATGACGTATATGGTAATGATGCCCTTGTCTGAAGCAGGAGCTGAAGTACTCTTCTCCTCATCTTCCCGTGCTTGCACCAGTTCAAGTGCTTGCTGGCTCTGTTCAGCCTTGAACGACTCATACTTTGCTCCAGCAGCAAAGGCCAGCAGCATGGCTATTACCGCTATTATCAGCCATTTCCTGTCCAGATTCATACCCATCCTCCTCAGTGTCATTATTCACCATTTATTTCTTTTTTCCTCTATATTGCCTTTTAATTTGGTTAAACTTCGGATTTGGTATATTTTTTATTCCACCAGGCAGGACAAAAGTATTTACTGGAGAAATTGTTAACGCAAACGTATATAATTAGAATATGGATTAAAACTACCTGACTTTATTATAGGAGGCACCTCAATGCTGGATATTGCTGCTTTAGCCCGTCTGGGCGGTGTAAAGAAATATGGAGAAGATGAAGTATTTTTTAATTTTGGTGACAACGGAAAGGAAATGTATATCATCTTAAAAGGTCGGGTAGGTGTTTTCATAAATTCCTTTGATGGTTTTCCCGCCAAATTAAGCGAGTTAAAAACTGGAGATTTCTTCGGTGAGATGTCTTTGCTGGAGAATTTGCCACGCAGCGCTACTATCTCCGCCCTCGAAGAAACCGTGGTCTTGATCATTAATGAAAGTAATTTTGAACATGTCATCGCCCAGCAACCCAATCTGGCCATGAGGATCATGAAAGGTATCAGTAACCGGTTGCGCCAGGCCAACGAGGAGCTCTCCTTCCTCAAGAAGGGTACCAAGCCAGGTGAAGAAGATAGTTCAGATAGTACTGGTGAAGCAGGTGCAATCAGTTCCTCAGCTCCGGTTGCGGTCAAGGGTCCCATCTTCCCACCCGGCCACAAGAGTTACAATCTAATTGCTCCTTCTACCCACGAGACTTATCTCTTCGACAAGGACACTGAATGCCCGGTTTGTGAGAAAAAATTCCCGGTCAGGATGATGCGTTCATCCAAGCTGCGCCTGGATAAGGTAGATAATGATATGCGTCAGCATTTTGAAGAATTTGAGCCCCTTTGGTATGCGGTGTGGATTTGCCCCCATTGTCTCTATTCAAATTTCAATTTCGAGTTCAAGCAGATAAGTGATGCTTTGAAACCCAAGATAATCGAACACGGTAAAACCCTGCAGGGCAAGGTTAACCTCAACTTCAGTATTCCCCGCAAGATCGACGAGGTCTTCCTGAGCTATTACATGACTCTGCAGACTCTGCAGCAAAATGGCAAACCCGAGCCTGGCAAATTTGCCAAGGTCTGGCTGCGTCTATCTTGGCTATATAGCGACGTCGGCGATGAGGAGATGTATGATTTCACCACCCGTGAAGCCTATACCGCCTTTAAAGATTCCTTCTTCAATACCCGGCGTGACAGTTCAGTGGAACAGGACCAGCGCCTGAACCTCCTGCTAGGTGAACTGAGCCTTAGAGTTGGTGAGAAAGAAGAGGCCATGAAATTCTACCGGGATGCCATCGTGCGCAAGTCCGGTGGAAATAACGTGCTCAACAAACAAGCCGAGGATTGTATCTCTGCATTGAAAGCCTCTCTGGCCGCCGATCAGGAAGGTGTTTGATCCACAATCCCCAGATAAGAAATCTTGGCAACAGGGACTTGAACCGCAAGCTTCCGGCAAAAAAGACGTATTCCTAGTTGCATTCGGCAATTATATATGTTATATTTTTTTGCGTGGGCAAATTAATTTGAATTCCATACAACAGGCGAAGAACCGGAGTAGTAGACAGGCAAACGCAGAGAGTCGTCATTATGGTGGAAGGCGACAGCCAGTTGAACTCGCCGGGGAGCTTCACCGGTGAAAGGTGAATACCGGAGTAGCAGGTGACGGTAGTACCGTTATAACTGACGAGCAGGACAGTATGTGGGGCTATGGCGCAGTTGGGAGCGCGCTTGAATGGCATTCAAGAGGTCGTGGGTTCGAATCCCACTAGCTCCACCATTTTTATATCTGTCAAATAGGGTGGTACCGCGAGAAAACAGCTCTCGTCCCTTACCGGGATGAGGGCTTTTGTATTTGGAGAACATCCATTAATCACAGATAAGCACAGCGACATAAATGGCGCGAAGGCGCATACGCGTCTTTAACTGCAACCGATAGGTTGCACGAGTTGCACTCTGGAGTGTTGTGCCCTGTGGGTAATGTCTGCGGAGCACAGATGAACACAGATATAGTAAAAAATGCTATATTCTTATGTAAAGTGTGTATATAACACCGTAGTTTGTTACAATCAAGCTATAAATTGAGAAAATTTATTTCTTAGCTTCTGATGGCACCATAATAATGGACAAATCTTAAGAATAATGAGAAATCTGTGGTTAATCCAAGCCCCCGTATCCAAAACATAAGGAGGAAGCAGTGTGGAACGCTACGATTTTAAGGTAATCGAAGAGAAATGGCAAAAGTACTGGTCTCAAGAGAATATGTTCCGGGTGAGCGAGGAGCCCGGCAAACCAAAATACTACAACCTGGAGATGTTCCCTTATCCATCGGGCAATCTGCATATGGGACATGTCCGCAACTATGCCATCGGTGATGTGGTAGCACGATTCAAAAGCATGAGCGGCTATAACGTCTTACACCCCATGGGTTGGGATGCCTTCGGCCTGCCCGCAGAAAATGCCGCCCTCCACAACGGGATTCATCCGGCGGTTTGGACCCACGCCAATATAGACAATATGAGACGTCAGTTGAAAACGATGGGTATTACCTATGACTGGGATCGTGAAGTAGCCACCTGCAAACCGGATTATTATAAATTTACCCAGTGGATGTTTCTCAAGCTGTACGAGAATAACCTGGCTTACAAGAAAAAAGCAGCGGTAAACTGGTGTCCCGGCTGTCAGACCGTGCTAGCCAATGAGCAGGTTGTAGAAGGAGCCTGTGAGCGCTGTGAAAGCTCGGTGGAAAAGAAACAGTTGGAACAGTGGTTCTTTAAGATCACTGATTATGCTCAACGTCTGCTGGATGACTTGGAGAAGTTACCGGGTTGGCCGGAAAAGGTCAAAATCATGCAGAAGAACTGGATCGGACGCAGTGAAGGTTGTCAATTCTCCTTAGCCATTGAAGGCTCTGAAGAGACCCTGACGGTTTACACTACCCGGCCTGATACCGTTTTTGGCGTAACTTATATGGTATTGGCTCCGGAACATCCCCTGGTGGAAACCCTGGCTGCCGGCAAACCTCAGGAGCATGAAATCAAAGATTTCGTTAAACGCATGAAAGGCACCAGTGATATTGCGAGAACCGCTACTGATGTAGAAAAGGAAGGTATCTTCACCGGGGCTTATGCCATAAATCCCATGAATGGGGAACGGGTCCCTATCTGGATCGCCAACTATGTTTTGCTTGAATATGGCACCGGAGCCATCATGGCGGTTCCAGCGCATGATCAGCGGGACTTCGAGTTTGCTCGCAAATACGACATTCCTATCCGGGTTGTCATTAAAAGCGAAGATTCCCCAGCTGAAGCTTCCACTATGACCGAGGCCTATACCGGCGATGGATGTTTGATCAATTCCGCTTCCTTTGACGGCCTATCAGTAAACGATGGCAAGAAAAAGGTAAACGAATACATGAAAGCTAACGGAATCGGCGAAGCCACTATCAACTTCCGTCTGCGTGATTGGCTGATTTCCCGTCAGCGCTACTGGGGGGCGCCCATCCCTATCGTATATTGCCCTGATTGCGGCATGGTAACCGTCCCTGAAAAGGATCTGCCGGTGCTGCTGCCCGAGGACGTGGAATTTAAGCCCAGTGGTGAATCTCCGCTCAATTATGTGGAAAGCTTCTACAGTACCACCTGTCCCTGCTGCGGCGGCCCCGCCCGGCGTGAGACCGATACCATGGACACCTTTGTCTGTTCTTCCTGGTACTTCGACCGCTATTGCAGCCCTAAGGTTGCAGATACCCCCTTCAACCGGGAAGCAGCCGATTACTGGATGCCGGTAGACCAGTATATAGGCGGCGTGGAGCATGCCATCCTACACCTGATGTATGCCCGTTTCTTCACCAAGTTTCTCTACGACATCAACATGCTGTCCTGTGAAGAGCCGTTTACCAATCTGCTGACCCAGGGCATGGTGCTCAAGGACGGCTCCAAAATGTCCAAATCCAAGGGAAATGTAGTCAGCCCCGAGGATATCATCAATACCTATGGTGCAGATACTGCCCGCCTGTTTATTCTATTTGCCTCGCCTCCCGAGCGTGATCTGGAATGGAGCGATCAGGGCGTTGAAGGTGCCTATCGTTTCCTCAATCGGGTATGGCGCCAGGTACTGGAGTACAGCGATAAGATTAAGGGTGGCGATATTCCCAAGGACTATGGCAATCTCTCATCTGAGGCCCGGGCTATGCGCTACAAGACTCATTACACTATCAAGAAGGTCAGCGAGGATATCGAGGAACGTTTCAATTTCAATACAGCCATCAGTGCTATCATGGAACTTTCCAATACCCTTAATGGCTTCAAGAACTTTGCCAGCGACAATCTACCAGTGGTCAAGGAGGTAGTAGAAACCATGCTGATCCTGCTCTCCCCCTTCTCGCCGCATATCTGCGAAGAGTTGTGGCAAGCCTGTGGTTATAATCAGAGCATCTACCTCACCCCGTGGCCCGTTTATGAGCAGGAGGCCTTAAAGCAGGATGAGGTAGAGATCGTTCTACAGATATCCGGAAAAGTGCGCGACCGTCTGACAGTGCCTGCGGACGCATCTGAAGAAGCTCTTCGCGAAATAGCCCTGAATAGTGAAAAAATAAGAGAGTTGACAAAATACAAAAATATCGTGAAAATAATAATTGTTCCCGGAAAGTTAGTCAACGTAGTAACTAAGTGATTCCGGCATGTTACCCCACCTCACTGCCAAGGCAGTGAACTAATCATTGATACCAATTAGTATTGGTATATATTTTCAATACCCCCCGGGGATGGGCCGCCAAATTGGTGAAAAATAAACCATGATCGTCTGGGTTTTGCCCATTCCCTCCCCCCTACAACAACTGCACAGCAGAGAAATACAGAATGAAACCGGGCTTTAACCCGGTTTCATTATTTAGCATTAACTCTTGATCATGTTGTCGACCTGTTATCCCTCTAGCTCATATTTTTCCTGGACGATATATTGGGGCCCACCGGAAAAAAGCTGGCTCTCCATCAAATAAAACTCATTGATCTTTACGGGTACGGAAGGTGAAATCTCATTCATCCGGCCAACCTGCTGCAGAAGCCGGGATTGATTCTTTTCAGAGCGTATCCTGCCTAAGGTCAAGTGAAAACTGCGCTTTTTCTCTTCATCAAAACCCAGCTCCTGCAAATAGGTGTCAATTCGCTCCCCCAGGAAGTCCGCCTTGTCGATCTCACCCTTGGCTCCCAGCCAAATGACCCGCGGGCGATTACGATGAGGGAAAAACCCCAAACCACCAAAGAAGAGATTAATCGGCGGAGAAGCTTCTGCCGCCATCTGCAATCGATCTTTTATGCCCTGTATTTCGTGCTCCTGCACTTCACCCAGAAATTTTAGAGTCAGGTGGTAATTTTCATATTCGACCCACTTAATATCAAATAACCCGACGTCCAGCTGGTTTTTTATCTCCCATGCATAGTCCTTTATCATATCAGGTACTGGAATAGCGGCAAACAATCTCATTCGATCCCTACCTCCGTCAAAAGCCGTAATTAAACCAAGATGATTGGTATTAAAGTCATCAACGACTTTTTCATACTATTCGACTAAGGCTTTGATTTCCCTGCCTAATGCTTGATTATTCTACGTAGTGAGCGTTTACTATTCTCCGGCTGTATTTCATACTATTATTACCCGATAATTATAACAACAGACTAAAACAGATATATATTTGATCAATTAGTGAGTAAGCTCACGACTAACCCATTCATTAATATCCGGGTATTCCGCTTTGCATCTGTGTTTATCTGTGGTTAATCTTGGAGGTGATTCGTGTTGAAGGCGGCGGTATATTATCATCCTGACTTTGCCGATAAGGGATACACCACCTTACGCCACCGAGTTAAGCCGGGCTTTGACGCCCTGCAGCCCTTGGTTAATTCCGGCCAGATTCAGGTGAGAACCCCCACAATTGATGAAACCGCCCATGCCTTGCTGCACACGACTCATAGCCCGGAACTGGTGGAAAGGGTGATTTCGGCAGGTTATCACGAGGTTGCCCTGCTATCGGCGGCCGGAGTGATCCAGGCGGCCGAAGCTCTGGCTAAAAATGAATTGGACATGGCTTTTTGTTTTGTAGGCAGCGGCGGACACCACGCCGGCCAAAACTACTGCTGGGGCTTTTGTTATTATAACGATGTGGCCATGGCCGTAAACCGCCTCCGCCAATTAAGAATTCCAGATATAATGATCATTGATATCGATCCCCATTCGGGTGACGGCACTCGGGATCTCCTGGCGGCTGATCCGCATATCATCCATCTGAACTTCTTCGCTGACGAAGACTACCCTTATGAAGATAAAAACCGGGGAAATTACGGAGTGCTGATAGATGGAGCCAGTGATAAGGTGCTGGCTGCCGCCCTGGAGGAATACCTGGAGCGGGAATGGGGTTATAATCTGCTGATCGTCATAGTGGGTCATGATGGTCATTGTCTGGATTATGGCGACTTCTATCTTACCACTGCTTTTTACGGCAGCTTCGCTCGCCGCATAAAGGCCTTTGCCGCAGGCAGACCGGTCCTCTTTGTGCTCTCCGGCGGCTCCCTGCCCCAGGTGGCATCAGAGGTTATCCCCGCCATAATTGAAGGGTATATCGAATAAATATTCCCATTTGCCGTCTATAATCTGCGATTATTTTTCCTGTTCCTTCAGTGTTATTAAGCCAGAGGTTCCGCCTCATCTCTTACTAAAACCTCTTTGGCATCCCCCCACAGGTTCTCCAATCCATAGTAGTCCCTCTCTTCCTGGCGGAAAAGGTGAACGATCACCGAACCGTAGTCCAGTACGGACCATATTCCCTGCGCCATACCATCTTTGCGCAAGGGCATTATACCTGCTTCTTTCAGCTTAATTTCTACGGCATCGGCAATAGCCTTCACCTGAATAGCCGTACGTCCGCTGGCAATGATGAAATACTCAGCAATGATGGTTAGTTCACTGACATCGAGGATAAGTATATCCCGGGCTTTCTCCTCCAAGCATACACCAGCGACCATTTGTACCAGTTGTTGTTCGTTCAATTAGAACCCTCCTAAAAATAATTCATCCTGGGTTTGTTCTGAATCAACACTCACCGTCATAGTCTTCTCGCAATAGACTCAAATAGTAGTTTCTCACTTCAATCGTTCTGGGATGCAATAACCTGCCCATTTCCAAACAATACCTGATAGTCGACTCCAAACCCAGCAGCATCCCGCGATCCAGGTCCCGAAATGCTACACATTTCAAACGTTCAAGTCCAGGATAATCCCGGCCAGGTTCAATCATATCCGCCAGATATATGATCTTATCCAAATTGCTCATCTGCAGTGCCCCGGTAGTATGGGCTGCTACAGCTCGCAGCATTTCCTCATCAGCAATGCCCAGTTCATGGCGGAGCAGCCATGCTCCCACCGGCGCATGCAGCAGATCCGGAATTTCCAGATCCATATGGTTCTCGATCAGGCCTTTGTCCCGGGCAATCTTCACCAGATCCTCGCCGGATATACCTTTGGCATAATCATGCAACAATCCTGTCAAATAGGCCTTCTCTTCATCCAGTCCGAAATGGACCGCCATTTCCGCGGCCACCCGGGCTACCTCTGTCGAGTGTTTAAAGCGTTTTTTGGATAAGCGCTTCTCCATAATAGCCTTAAGGTGTTCACGATCCAGCATTCGTGATCTCCTCTTTTTCATATAGTCTGTTTTCCTTAATGTAAGTCTCTACCGCCGCCGGCACCATATATTTAATGGGAAATCCCCATCTCACCCTCCGGCGTATATCGCTGGACGATATGTCCATGCCCGGAATCTCCAGTAAAGAGAGGTTATCCCACAATCTAGCAGGTAAACGTGCCAGAGCCGGATTGCCAGCATCCATTACATATCCCGGACGGGTGACCACAATAAAACGACAAAGCCCGGCCAGGCGTTCATAATCGCGCCAGGTATCGAACATCAGCAGAGAATCCATGCCCATGATAAAGAATACCTGAGTATCCGGAAAACGGCTGCGAAAATACTCCACCGTATCTATAGTATATGAAGGCCCCTGCCTCTCCTGCTCCAGGGTGGATATCTCAAATGCTGGATTGTTCTCTATAGCCAGCTTGACCATCTCCAGGCGCTTATGGCTGTCCAGAACGGCTTCTCCCTCTTTATGGGGAGGGCGCTCAGCGGGAATAAATATTACCCGGTCCAGGTCAAATTCACTCCGTGAGTTTTCCGCAGCGATCAGATGCCCAAAATGAACCGGGTCGAAGGTGCCTCCCATTAATCCCAATGCCTTGATCTTACCCAGATCTCTCAAATAGTCTACCTCGTCTCTATAATCAACTCCCAGGCTTATACCGGGTATGGAAACCCCGACAGAGCGGCTTATAAATATTGATTACAGGAAAATAATACTAAGGTTATGATAACCGCAGACCTGATAAAATGCAAATCTCAGCACTTTTACAGCCTGTTTCAAAACGTCTATAATGTAATGGAACTATAAGTGATTCAGGAGTTAATGCAATGAACAAAGATATCAACCTGGTATTTCATAACCGGGGCTTGCGCAGCTATATCGAAGTGGATCTCTGCGCCGAGTGCCCGCGACAGGATAACAAAGGATGCTGCGGTCATTATTCTCCCATGTTTT
>JAAYCK010000129.1 GCA_012729835.1 Syntrophomonadaceae bacterium | reverse complement strand
TGTTTGTTTGTGTTTTTGGTTTAGTCACCTTATAAATTCGGCAAATATGGGGGTGAAGTCCTTTTTTAATCTTCTGGATTCCCCGTTTTTTCAGGGCTTTTTAGTATGCAAAATCCTCGATTAATAAACGAAGGCTCTTCGCTCGGTGATAAATAGACTTTTTGCGGATTGAATTTCTATTAGTACTATACATCATTTGTTCAATTAATAATCACATAAGAATAGACCGGATAAAACCGGCCTATTTTTAGATAATTGCCAGATTTGATACATATGCCATTAAATGGTTGCCGCCACGAGCCCATACGAGCTCCCAAACCGAGATGGATGATGTTTAAGCCATAAGAAGCATAAAATCTCTTAGCGAGTCATTCTGTAGTGAATATGATTAATTCCGCAAATATGGGTTATTATATACAAGAATTAGGCGTTATTTTGTCTGATTGATAATCTGTAGTAGCCGGATAAGGTTTCAGTGGCATGTCTGGTATCTTTTTCTTTTGATTCATATCATCCACGCTGTAACACCTCCTATTCAACCAAGCTCTGCTATTGAGGTCGTTTTTCTAAGTGATCGTTATTGCATTTCTTGGTGGGGTACTCAACCGTCTTTGGATAAGTTACGATAGGTTCATCAGGATCCTGGTTGTCTTTTCTGGACACATGCTTTTCCATAATAATCTCCCGGCATTTTTTATTAGTGTTAGAATACTTGCCAAGGCCTATGCAACCAATATTTGCACGATTTTTACCACTTTTGCTACTTCCGATAATGAACATTATGTAAACTAGCCAACCGATGCTAATGAATCAGCCTTTTCTCTCTTGGGCTAGTTTACATTAATGTTAATGAGGTGTTGCTCCATAGTCCATCCCTCTGATTTATTGAGGAGCAATGGTTCTGATATAATCTAAGATTCGCTTAGCAATTGTAAGACACTCTGAGGCCTCTTCATCGGATACTTCCAATGGAAAATCTGCAGGATAGCGTGTTTCTATGTAGTATTGGTTTACATAAGCACAATACTTTATTACAGAAGTGAACTAATAAGATTGTTATCAAATTTTACATTTGTTTATAGTTATTTTTACATAGCAGGAGGCCTAGTTTACATAGTTTTGATATTATCTAAATAGCAAATACTTGAGAGGTGTTATATATGCTGACAATGATCATAATCGTTGTGGTTCTGGCTCTCGTTTTTGATTATATAAATGGATTTCATGATACCGCCAATGCGATCGCTACTTCAATTTCTACCAAGGCTTTGAGTCCCAGGTCTGCCATCCTTATAGCAGCAACGCTTAATATGATCGGAGCTCTTAGCGGCACGGCAGTTGCGGCTACTATAGGAAAAGGTATAGTAACACCGGATATCGTTACTCCAAGTGTATTGATAGCCGCCTTGATAAGTGCAATCTTCTGGAATCTGTTTACCTGGTACTACGGAATACCTAGCAGCTCATCACATGCTTTAATAGGTGGTCTTACTGGTTCCGTCCTGGGCTTTTTTGGTTGGGAACAGGTAAAGTGGTATGGGTTTGGCAAGATACTGGTAGGCTTGCTTATCTCACCGATTTTAGGCCTGATAGTTGGCGGCATTATCATGACATTACTATTCTGGATCTTTTCTGGCTCTTCCCCGGCTCGGGTAAACAACTATTTTAGAAAACTCCAAATCGCTTCAGCATGCATGGCATCATTTGCCCACGGTTCAAATGATGCTCAAAAGACAATGGGTATCATCACCCTGATGCTATTCAGCGGAGGTATTATTGGAAGCTTTAGTGTTCCGCTATGGGTGAAGGTGGCCTGTGCCATAGCGATGGCATCAGGAACTGCATTTGGTGGCTGGAAGATTATCAGAACTATGGGAGGTAAAATATTTAAGATTGAGCCCATAAATGGTTTTGCCGCGGATTTCACTGCTTCAGCTATAATATGGTCAGCCAGTGTAATAGGTGCTCCAGTTAGTACTACCCACGTGGTATCGTCATCTATAATGGGTGTAGGTGTCGCAAAACGTTTCCGGGGGGTCCGCTGGAATATTGCTCGGCAGATTCTTATTGCCTGGGTAGTCACTATCCCCTCTTCTGCCCTCGTGGCAATAGTGATCAGTCTGCTTTTTAGACTTTATACTTAAATTTCATTAGATTTGCACGAAATGTACCTGAATAGTGTTATCTTATCCCTGACAAAATAAACTAGAAGCGAATTAATTCCTGATTAAGAACAGTATTACCCGGCAGGTTTTCATTACCGGATCGCCCGCCCACCCAGAAGTACACCATAGAACTGTCAGTTAGAAGCTGCACTTCATATAATTCAAAGGACGGTATATATTCAGTTTTGATCTGAGTCTTTGATGATACAGTGAAGGTTTCTTCATATACCAATTCTTTTGGCAAGTGGTCAAGATTATAGATTTTTATCCGCACACTGTGCCTCTTGGTTCCGTTATTCAAAGCAACTATACGAATATTGTTGTGATACTGGCTTCCACTGATGGGGCCGGTAGTATACCTGTATTTAAGTAAAGCGGGCATATGGCATCTCCCTAAAAGGTTTTGTTAGTAATAATCTATTCACAAAGCTTCTCACAGGTGCCCGCCGTATGCCCATGACGCTATAATCTAATCAGTGGATCTCCGCCCCAAATGGTATCAGGCTGAGTTGCGCAAACTTAAAATGCTGAAGTCCGAATGGTATACCAATAATCGTCAAGCAAAAAATCAGCCCTATTATGAGATGGGATATTGCTAATTCCCAGCCGAACAGTATAAGCCAGATTATATTCCCGATTAACCCTCCTGCTCCGAAGTTGCCAGATTCCACCTCTTTGCCAAATGGCCAGAGTACCAATCGGGCGATTTTAAAACATTGGATACCGAACGGGATGCCGATGATGGTTAGGCACCACAACAGGCCGGCGATGACCCAGGTCAGGAATCCAATTAAGCCGCCAAAGATCAACCAGATGACATTGCCAATAAAGCTCATAAAGCCCCTCCCCCAACCTCTTAGTTATGCTATTATATGACATTATCTAACTCTATTGTACTCTTTTCGCCGAGATACACTGTGCTGTTAGTTTCAAATAAACCAAGCCGTTGAAATACCTGTACCAGGATGAAATGAAGAAAAGTGCTCCCCGATTTGGCAGCAGGTTTTCTAACTTGAATTCCTTTCAGGGAGCACTCGGTTTCGTATTATTGTTAGAAGGAGCTATTTAAACATGTTAATGGATGCTGCTCTCCCCTTCCCTCTTATGATTCTGCCACATGGTCCACAGTGGGCCTGCTATGCAAATGGTGGAGTAACAGCCGGAAAGCGTTCCAAACATCATAGGCAGTGCAAATGATCTGATCGATCCGATGTCATAGACTTGAGCAAAGATATAGATGACAGCTATGCTTACGAATACCGCAATATTAGTATTGATCGAGCGCATCATAGATTGATTTATACTGGTATCGACCAGCTTCTCCGGCGTTGCGTTTTTACCCATCAGACGCTCATTTTCCCTTATCCGGTCGTAGATAACGATAGTGTCATTGATAGAAAAGCCTATTATAGTCAACATCGCTGCGATAAACGAATCATTCAATGGTATCTTAAAAATGATAAAAACGGCCGTAACGACAAAGGCATCATGGAACAGCGCAACGATAGCCATAGTCCCGGCCGAAAAGCCACCGATATTCCGAAAGCGCCATGCGACATAACCCAGTATAAGCATGAATGATAAGATGATCGCGATCAGCCCATTGGTAAAAAAGTGTTTGCCGATAAATGGTTCGACAGTTAACGATTCAGACAATGTCAGATGCGCATCAGGATATGCCCGGGTAAGAGCATCTGTGACGGCTTCTTGTTCCTGAGAGGTCAAGGCCTCATTACTGGCCAGGCTCACAATAAGCATCTTTTCGTGTTTCGCCATATTCGATTGCAGCAGGCAGTTGGTTGTCCTGCCGACTGCTTGACGGACAATGGACTCGGCTTGTTCCGCACTCACAATATCGGTATAGGTATACTTCAGTATGGCTCCTCCCTTGAATTGAATATCAAGTTGAATACCATTTACAAATGCTGCAACCATGCCGAATAGAATAAGCGATATTGATATCGCAAAGAATATATACCGATGTTGGTAGAACCTTATCATTATACCGCCCTCCTTGCTCCAAATAGTTTTGGTCTGTGCAAGATTTCATAATTGCTTAGTGAGCGTATCATCAGGCGAGATGCCGTTACACCAGCAATAAAGTTCATTATAACGCCGCATAGGAGCGTATATCCAAAAGATAACATAGCCCCGGAGCCGAAGAAGATCAGGATGATGGCGACGATGATCACCGTGATATTGCCATCAAAAACCGCCGAAAAGGCCCTCTCAAATCCAGTCTCAATAGCCCTTCCTAGTGTTTTGCCTGCGTTGAGCTCTTCCTTGATACGCTCGGAAATAATTACATTGGCATCGACTCCCATTCCTATAGAGAGGATCAATCCCGCAATACCGGGCAGAGTCAGCGTGAATTGGGGTATTGACAGCGCCAGTAACTGGCCGCTCATCTGCAACAGCAAAGCTATACATGCTACCAGGCCAGGTAGACGGTAATAAATGAGCATGAACAGGCACACCAATGCAAATGCCACCTTGCCAGCTATCACCATCACTGCCAGGGCATTACTGCCCAGAGTCGGGCTTATGATGTTGCAGTTCTTGGCTACTAGTGAAAAAGGCAGCGATCCGGAATTGATCTTCTCGGAGAGTTGCGATGCAGCCTCTAAGCTTTCCATGTTCCTGATCTCGGCATTGCCGTTGGTTATCTGGGTCTCTACCGTTGCTGTTGATATGGGGATCTCATCCATATATATATCTATGTTCTGCCCTATCAGCCTGGCGGTAGCCTCGGAAAACTTAGCTGCGCCTGTATTTGATAGTTCAAGCACTACGACCGGATTGTTGGCATCCTGATTCAAGCGGGCTGAGCTTTTTACTACATCGGTACCTTCGAGTATGATTTTTTCGTTCGGATCCCGAAAGGTGAGCCGGGCAGTTTCCCCCAGTTCGGAGATTGCCCTCTGCGGGTCGAAGTTAGCCTCATCAGATTTCCACGGAAAACGGACCAGGACCTTGCCATTGATCTTATCAATCGTAACATCTCGGTCGCTTATATTTTTGGCATCCATACGGGTTTCAATAATAGACCGGGCAGCATCCAACTCATCTATGGTCGGTATCCGGTCTAAGTCCTTGGGCTCATAGGTGGCTTCCACACCACCGCGTATATCTATTCCGAATCGCATCTGGTCAGCGCCCTTGATTTCGAAGTTGCCTATTTTGATGCCGAATATAGAAATGCAGAACAAAATCGCCGTTAATAAAACGGACACAAAAAACACACGTTTTGAATTCATCATATTCCTCCAATATTGCTCGCCATGCCGCAGTGTTTAAAGATGGCGGCACTGGCATGATGCATGAAAAGTCAAAGGCTAAACGCATTTTGGGCGCACTTAGCCATCGCAGAGCATTTACCGCCCTGGCATGTGTGCTTAGTTCATTTCATGCCATCTTTTTTTTGGAGAAAAATACTTATTTGGATGGAATCGAACTTAGGACAGACAGAATTGGAAAGCCGCGAAGACCAGACAAGAAAAAGTATCTGCAGGCTTATTAAGGCAGTTATGAGATTCAGATAAGTTTTAGAAAAAGGCAATCGTGCTTGCTTGACTGAAATCGAGGAAAAACTTATAGCGGAACTGTTGGCGGCTATATAGTCGACCAAACCAGACTTAGCTCCGTTGTTCATAGCTGATGGTTGGTTGCTTCCGTTAAGGGAGGACCCATCAAATATACTTGCGTCTGAAAAGATGGTCCCGTTGGCATTTAAAGCACTTGTGTAACTGGTCAAGAATAAGGAGCACAATAGTAGGCATATCAAGAGATGTCTTCTGCTCGCTTTGAATTGCATGCCTTACGCTCCCCTTTACATAAATACGTATAAATTATATTGATATTATAATGTGAATTTCTTGCCGCTGTCACGTAAAATGCAAGCAGTAAATATTGCAAAAGCCAGAAAACCTCATATACCGTATATAACAAACCGGAATCAAATGGTACAATAAAGAACGTAGCAAATATGAAAGAAGATAAAATATAACAATGAACAGTAGTTTTGAAAGTCTCGGCATCGCTGATCCCATCCTGCAGGCCCTGGATGATATGGGCTTCGAGGCGCCGACTGAGGTGCAGAGCATGGCGATTCCCCCTGCTCTGGCTAAAAAAGATCTTATCGTTATATCCAAGACCGGCAGCGGCAAGACCGCAGTTTTTGGGGTCCCCCTGCTACAGCTCATAAATTCGGAAGCACCCGGACCCCAGGCATTGATCCTTACTCCCACTCGCGAACTGGCTGTCCAGGTGGACAGCGATATTAAGCTGATGGCCAAGCGGCTGCCGCATAAAACTACCGCTGTATACGGGCAGCACAGTATAAATATCGAGATGCAGGATCTGAAAAAGGGTGTCGCCATCGTTACCGGCACGCCGGGCCGGGTATTTGATCATATCGGGCAAAGAAACCTGGTGACCAAAAACATACGTTATCTGGTGCTAGATGAAGTAGACCGGATGCTGGATATGGGCTTTATCGATCAGGTCTGGAAGATCATAAAGACCTTGCCCCGGGATCGGGTAACCCTCCTCTTCTCAGCCACCATACCGCCCGAGGTGCAAAAGCTCTGCAGCAAGAATATGAGAAATCCCGTAACGATTGAGATCGAATCGGACACCAAGACGGTTGATACGATCAAGCAAATGTATTATCGGGTCAATCCCAACGAAAAGAACACACAATTGAATCGCCTGCTGCAAATCGAGCGCCCGGAAAGCTGTATGATATTCGCTAACACCAGATTTATGGTTGATAAGATCCAGAGCTTCCTTTCCCGGCAGGGTTATGATATCAAAGCCCTGCATGGAGACATCCCGCAGGATAAAAGGCTCAAGACCCTAAATCAGTTCAAGCATGGTGATTTTCGCCTTTTGGTAGCTACCGATGTTGCGGCTCGCGGGATCCATATCGATGACCTGTCCCTGGTAGTCAATTACGACGTGCCGATCGAAAATGACGGCTATGTCCACCGGATAGGGCGTACCGGTCGCGCTGGCAATGGTGGACGTGCGGTTTCACTGGTTACCGGTGACGATATTATGAGCCTTTATGAGATAGAAAATCATATCGGGGTGATGATCGAGGAAGTGGAATTCCCACCGGAGGATTATTTCGCGGAAAATCAAGCTGCTATCGCTGAATGGTGCCAGTTTGTTGCGGTCAAGGCCAAACCCAAGACAGCAGCTACTGTTATTAATGCCGAAAAGGTCAGGACAGTAAGTCAGAAGGCGCCCGTGCAGAAGTTCAAAAAAGACATAAAGCCCGCAGATAAAGCAACCCAAGCTCAACCAGTACCTGCGGTTAATAATAAAGTATCAGTGCCAGAAAAACCTGCACCAAAAGCGGATACTACCATCTTCTATTTGACCGGCACTGGCAATTCATTATGGGCTGCGCGGGTACTGGCCCAGGATCTTGGCAAAACCGAGTTGATTTCCATAAATAAATGGATGGAAAATCGCCGGGAAATAAAGAGTAAGGTGATCGGGCTGGTATTTCCCGTCCATATCTGGGGTGTTCCCCATAAAGTGCTGGAATTCCTTGATGAATTGAAAGACATGCAGCCAGAATATATCTTTGCTGTGGCCAACAATGCCGGCCAGGTGTCCAACACCCTGATCCAGCTTCAGAAGATGATGGAACGCAAAGGAATGAAGCTTTCCTCCGGTTGGTCGGTCATCCTTCCTTCCAATTATATACCATGGGGCGGTCCCGGACCGCTAGAAGAACAAAATGTTCGCTTCAGAGAAGCCCGGATCAAGCTAAGCGCTGTAGCCAGTCGGATCAGAGAACGTAAGGAAATGCCGGTAGAAAAGGGCCCCCTCTGGCAGCGAATAGTATTCACCTGGTTATATAATTTGACCTTCGATATGGTCCCCAAAATGGATAATAAATTCTGGGTGGATGACCGCTGCAACCGGTGCGGATTATGTGTGAAACTCTGCCCTGAACATAATGTTACTCTCGAGGACGATAAACTGATATGGAATCATCGCTGCGAGCAATGTTTCGCCTGCCTGCAGTGGTGTCCCGAAGAGTGCATGCAATACGGCAAAAAAACGCCACAATACGAAAGATACCACCATCCGGAGATCAAGGCCAAAGATATTATGCGGTAGATTAGAATTTGAACAAACCTCAATCCACACTATGGCAACTTAAAAGGAGCTAATTGTTACAAATAACAACTGGCTCCTTCAATAATTGCTGTGTCTGTTATATCCCTTCGACTTGTACGCGGAGCCCTATATATTATCATGAATTTACCGAAGTTAATTAATAGACGCCCAAATACCAGTATATGATCTGATATCCCCAAATGGAAGCAATCAAGAAAGCGAGGACTATAAAAGGCCCAAATGGAATGGAGGATTTTCGGGAGGTCTTTTTTAATGCGAGCAATATGAGCCCATACAAGCCCGCTATCATTATGGCTAAGAATAAAGTAAGTAGAGTCAGTCTCCACCCTAGAACAAGCCCAACGGGAAACATGAGCTTAATGTCACCTCCGCCCATGGCTTCATCAGTCTTAAATAGCACAGAACCTAGTAGTGCTACCAGTAATAGAGAGCCTGAACCGATCAGGGCGCCCAATAGAGGATTCCACCAGCTACTGTCACCGTAAACCGCCAGTGGAGTGAAGAAGTTGTAAACTACCATCAAGCCGGCGATAATCGATGCGAAGATTACCAACTTGTCAGGTATGATTAAATGATCCAGATCAATGAAAAAAACCACGATCATTACAGCCATCATTATGGTAATAAACATAAAGGTAATGCTGTATCCATATTTTAAATACAGAAAAAGAAATACTATGCCGGTCAGCAATTCCACCAGCGGGTACCGTGCTGAGATTTTGGCCTGACAGGAACGGCAGCGTCCGAGCAAAAAAATATAACTGACTATTGGAATTAGATCAAAAAAGGTGAGCTGGCGTCCACAGGCAGGACAATGCGACGATGGAAAAACTATCGATTCCTTGCGGGGTATTCGGTATATACACACATTTAGAAATGAACCAATGACCAACCCGATAATCGTCACGAGTATCTCAATCATATTTACCTCGCTAAATGGCTTAGTGTACCATTAATCAAGCTCGCAATACTTTGCTCAGAAATGATTGGGTTCTTGCATTCTGAGGATTATCAAAGATTTGGTCAGGAGTTCCCTCTTCGACGATGATCCCCTCATCCATGAACAATACACGATGGCCTACTTCACGGGCAAATCCCATTTCGTGTGTTACGACCATCATGGTCATACCCTCATGTGCAAGATTTCTCATAACCTCAAGGACTTCGCCTACCATTTCGGGATCCAATGCTGATGTGGGTTCATCAAAAAGCATCACCTCTGGTTGCATGGCCAGCGCCCGGGCTATAGCTACCCGCTGCTTCTGACCACCCGACAGTTTATTAGGAAAAACATCTGCCTTATCCAGTAGGCCGACTTTTCCCAGCAAGTTCATGGCCCGCTCATGGGCCTCGATTTTATTAAGACCAAGGATCCGCATCGGGGCCAGAGTGATGTTATTCAAGGCAGTTTTATGCGGAAACAAATTGAAATGCTGAAATACCATACCTACCTGCTGCCGAACCTTGTCGATATTTATTTTAGGATCAGTAACATCAGTGCCATCTATATAGATATGACCGGAATTGACCTTTTCTAGTTGATTAACGCACCTGAGCAGAGTACTCTTGCCTGAGCCACTTGGCCCAATCACACATAGTACTTCCCGCGGGGCTATATTACAACTTACCCCTTTTAATACTTCCAGTTCACCAAAACTCTTATGGATATTCCTCACATCAATCATTCAGTAGCCAGCCTCCTCTCCATGTAATCACCGAATAAAGCGAGGAGCTTGGTCATTACAAAATACATTATGGCTACCGCACCCCATACCCAGGCTGGTTCATAGCTGCTTGCATAGATTAATTTACCCCGCAACGTCAATTCGGAAACACCAATTATGGAGACCAGAGAAGTGTCCTTCAGCATAGCAATAAATTCGTTGATCAACGGAGGGATCACGACCTTATAGGCCTGAGGCAGTACGATATACCACATGGTCTGGCGATAATTCATGCCCAGCGATCTGCCCGCTTCCATCTGACCTCGATCTATAGCCTGGATACCAGCACGAACGATTTCGGCTATATAAGCACCACTGTTTAAGGTGCAGGCCACAACTGCCGATGTGAAAGTGGTATAATCTCCTAGCAACGGCAGAATGCCAAAGTGCAGGAGCAGAATCTGAACGAAAAGAGGTGTACCCCTGAAGAAATCGATATAGATTGTGGCTAAGGCATAGGTTATTTTGATGTGATTAAGATATTTTAAGAAGCCAAAGAATAGCCCCAGGATCATGCCAAATGCTACGGCCAGGGCGGTTATTTCCAGAGTCACTAATGCGCCCCATAGAAATGAGCTGAAGTTGCTGGTAAGAACCTGAAATCCATGGTTGTCAATTAAGCTTTGCATGGGAGTAATGCCTAAAAGAACAGGCAAAAATCCATCCATTATAACCTCCAGTAATAACCGACTGTAAAATAAAAGCGCGAGATAATCACTCGCGCTTTTATAATGTTTCTACCTATTTGAACCACTTATCATAGATCTTGTCATATTCGCCGTTGGCTTTTATTTTAGCCAATCCATCATTGACTACTTTCAGCATCTCAGCATTACCCTTCTTTACGGCAATACCGTACTGGTCCTGAGCGGAGAATACATCGCCGACCATCTTCACTTTACCTTGAGCAGTGGTCATGATGTAATAGGCTGTTACCGCCTGATCATTAACAACGCCATCCAAGCCGCCTTTTTCCATTTCCATAAAGGCTTCACCGATATTATCAAAGACCACTACTTCTGTTTTAGGATCCTTGGCTTTAACACTGTTAGCTGCATCGGCGCCGATAGTACCCACCTGGCATCCGATCCTTTTGCCCATAAGGTCATCTAGCTTGGTGATATCCTTGGAAGCTTCCGAGACTGCCACGATTAATCCGGCATCAAAGTAGGGAGTGCTGAAATCAACAGATTTTTTTCTCTCTTCATTAATTGACATTCCAGCTATTGAGCAATCAGCCTTGCCTGCTTTCAAAGCCGGGATCAAAGATTCAAATCCCATGTGGGAGATCTCGACCTTGTAACCTTCAGCTGCACCGATGGCTCTGATCAAATCCATGTCAAAGCCCTTAAACTCGTCATTATTTTCTTTAAATTCGAAGGGAGCAAAACCTGCTTCAGTAATTACCCGCAGGATTTTCTCCTTTTGGGGTTGTTGTTCAGCGGTTTTCTTGCTACAGCCACCGATCCCGACTAATAAGCCCATGATCAAAAGGCCTGCCATAATGATATAAGTGGATTTCTTCAACTAGCAAACACTCCCTTTCTATTTCTTGGTCATAATAACGCTTTTATTATACATTTTTATAGTATTATCCGACAAGCTGATATTACCGATGTGTAACTGCAATGAACCTACCTCTGCTTCCTATTTATAATACTTCTCCCGTGGAGGCTAATGACAGCTCTTCCTGAATACAAAGACTATTATCCAAGGCCTGTTGCCGGAGGATTAAGTAAAGCTCAGCATTAGTAGCATTTATATATGGAAACACAAATAGTACGCCGATAAGTAGAGCTAATATTCCGAGAATCATCCATCCGATAAATGATAGATCCAGGACAAAAATGCCCCATTTGTGACCTTTAGTCATCTGGGCGCTTAGTTCAAGGGCCCTTTTGTAACCGATATTCGGATTCTCAGCGAGAATGTAAGGAACCATTCGATAAGCGTAGGTTGCTATTATACCAGGGATGATCAGTAAGAGATACCAGAGAAAATTGATAAATGCCCGCCAAAGCATGGATTTAATAACATCGAGATAGTATGCCTTATTAAAAATATAGCCAAGATGGTTCATATCATATCTGAATTGTTCAGCCTCTATAAAGTATTTTCTGCCGCCAACCTCCAGAGGATAACCGATAAAGATGCGGAAAGCTAAAAATATCAGCATCCCGATGCAAACGGCAACAATAATAACTGCGATAAGTTCTGGCGAAAAGGCATCCCCCCCGCCTCCTCCGGGGAACCCTGAAGACGAAGAACTACCTGTGTTGAAGTTGAACCCGCTACCACCGTTTCCTCCGACAATAGCTATCACCAGGCTGACCAGGAATGCCTTCCAGTAACTGCTGCGCAGGTTTTCCCAGGCTTTGGACTTGATATCCTGTCTGGTCCACATTTTATGCCCCCCTCGTTATTTGTTGAATACTAATATATATGACTATGATGCAAAATGTAGGAGTTTGTAAAGAGAATGTCAATGTTTAATAATTTATACTAAATTGGTGCTATTAGTATTGCGATATTAGAGTTATAGTTTCAAAGTGCGATAAAGTTTTTGAAATGCTCTCTTTTTTTCTGGTTTTTCGGAGTACATGATGTTATCGGCATGTCTGAATACTTCACTCATGGTTTGAGCGGACGAAGATTTGCAGGAATGACCTATGGAAAGGCTAATAGGATATCTCGGACCTCCCTGGTTGTATCGATCGATGGTATCACGCAGATTTTTGACGTGTGATTCAAGTTCATCATTTGAACATTCCTTGATTATAATAGTAAACTCATCACCGCCAATCCTGGAAACAATCTCCCCATTAATGAAGCATGTCCTCAAGATCTCAGCACAGTCCTTTAATAGATAGTCACCAGCTTCATGCCCCAGATTATCATTAATAGTCTTCAACCCATCGACATCACATACGATTAAGCCTATATTATATCCGGCTGTGTTATCGATATCCCGCATTTCCTGCTCAAAAGCAAAACGATTCAGCACTCCAGTCAGCGGATCATGGATACTTATATATCGCAGCGATTCTTCCGCCTGTTTGCGGCGTGTTATATCGATATCACTGCCATCTATGCGGGCGATATTACCATTTAAATCATTGGCGAAATGCGCGCGCCGGGTAAGCCAGTGCCTCTCCCCATTAGGCAAAACCAGCGGATACTCAACTTCAAACCAGCCTTGCTGCAAAAGGGTGTTGAAGTTATCCACCAGGATAGAATAATGGGTATTTAAGATCGGATAGCCATTATGAGCGTCCTCATAGATTTCGGCCAGGCTGTATCCATATACATTTTCCGCTGAAGGACTTATATATAACAGCTCAAAGGTATCGGGCGTTACCGACCATATGACATCCTGGACCGAGTTCAGTATACTGTCCAATTGCATCTGTCTCTCCATAAGGTCGAGTTCTGTGCGTTTCTGTATGCTGATATCAAGAATGATCCCTTCAATGGATACCAGTTGGCCTTGTCCATCAACTATTGGTACAGCCATATCATTCAGCCACTTTATCTGACCTTGACCGGATACAATGCGATACTGGTGTGTCTCAGGCTCCAATTTCTGAGTGATAAAGCTGCGCGACTCATGGTAGCAAGGCAGGTCTTCCGGATGTATCAGATTGGTAAATGCTATACTGCCACTCAGGAAATCTTCTTCTTCATAACCGGAAATTGCCGCAACTGCACCAATATAATAATTGGCAGAACCATCAGGTTGTAGTGAGTATGATATGAGATTGAGCGCTTTAAGATTATCCCCTCTCAGCTTTAAAACCTGGCCTTGAATGGTTTTAAGACGGTAGATTTCTTCATTTAAGCGCTCATTTTCAGAATGGATTTCTCTCATTTCCTCCAGAAACGATTTTTTTTCAGATGAATCAAGCATGCTTTTACCCCTTAATTACCGGTCGTACGCGGCAGCAATTGACTCAGTTCTCGTTCACTGATTACCTCTACCGGAATTACCGTCGTCATCTGGGATAGATCTACCTCATATGGTTTCTTGACTCGTCGCAAGTGAACATCGACCACTATTCTTATCACCGGACGTTGTGGATTCTCCGGGTTATTTTGCGAAACAATCCCGATCTCCCCAGTATTTAACTTGATAAATGAGCCGACGGGATAGGTGGCTATATTGGCAACAACTGCTGTCACTATCCTGGGATCAAAATAGATGCCCGACATATGCTTGAGAAGTTTAATAGCCTGATTGACTTGATAAGGGGGACGATTGGGGCGATCGGTCATCAGATTGTCATAAGTGTTGGCTACCATTACAATTCGTGCATACTCATGAATATCGTTTCCCTGTAGTTTTCGCGGGTAACCTTTACCGTCCCATCTTTCATGGTGCTGGTAGGCAACATGGGCAGACAGTAGAGACATGTCATTATATTGCTTAATGATCTGAAAGCCTATTTCCGGGTGGCGGCATAGTTCAGCATATTCCTCTTCGCTTAGGTTTCCTTCCCTTTTAACGATTTCCTGATTTATCTTGGATTTACCTATATCGTGCAGAAGAGAGCCTATGCCCAGTTCCTTCAGACGGCTCTCGTTATAGCCGAGAGTAATCCCGGTCATGATTGATAAAGTGCACACACTGACCAAGTGATAGAAAATCACGTTATCCAATGTAGAAATATCGGTGATTGTCATCAGGACATTATTGTTATCCAGTATTTCATCCAATATATTATTAACTACTTTTCGCAGGGCAACAGTATTTAGTTTTCGGTTCTGCTGCAGTTTGCTAAAAGATTTCTTGACCAATTTTACTGTGGTGATCCTGGTTTCCTCAGATATAACATCGTCTTCCTCAATATCTTCAAAATCGGGATCGAAAATATATACGTAATTAACGCCTATTTCATATAAGCGATTGATGTAGTATTCATCGAGACAAACACCCGCCCGAAGCATTACATGCCCCTCGCTGTCAATTATAGTACGTCCAAGATGCATGCCTTCCAGGGCATAGGTAATAGGTATTTTGCGCAAGGCTTCACCTTCCCGGAATTGTTGTTGTATTTTGTTGTATTATACTATAGAGCAATTGTATTAGCTATTTGGATATTAGTGGTGATGTCCTGGACGATATCTGTGTTAGATCGCTTTTAGATTTTAAGCAGGCTGGTTGATACTATACCCGTTCTGTAGAATATACGAAGCCGACCGTACCAAGTCCGGTGTGCAGACCGATCACCGGTCCGATAGAACAGATTCTGACCGGTTTGCCATAGCGTTCCTGCAGTGAATCGCGGATACCCTTGGCTTTTTCCGGTGCGTTGATATGGTGGACAATGATTTCTTCAAGACCATATTTCCGGTTGTCTTCTTCGATCAGCTGAAGCATCCGTTTGATGGCAGCACTGGTTCCTCTGGCTTTTTCATAGAGATGAGTCATTCCCTTTTTCATATCCACCGTTAAAATGGGACGAATATTTAAAATCGTGCCGAGCAATGCAGAAGCGGTTCCCATCCTTCCTCCCTTTTTTAGATACTCCAGCGTTTCGGGAACAAAATAGAAATGTACGCATTCGCGGATGTGTTCAGCCGCCTTTATCACTGACTCCAAGCTTCCCCCGGTCTTTACCTGGTGTGCGGCGGCGATAACCTGTAATCCCAAGGCCATACAATTGGTGTATGAATCAAAAATCACAATTTTGGCAGCCGGAAACTTCTCCAGCACTTGCTCCCGGGCCGCCACTGCTGTTGAATAGGTACCACTCATAGCAGAAGAAATGAAGATGGCCATGATATCATGGCCTTGTTCAGCTAGTGAGTAAAACTTCTCATATATGTCACCTGGCGTAGGTTGAGACGAGGTTGGTATTATTCCGGTTTTTTCAATTTTCCTATAAAAATAGTCATAATCCACTTCTGTCTCCTTAAAGCTCTCATCGGGAAAGTGTACAGTAAGAGGAAAGAGTTCAATGTCAAGTTCTTTTTGGGTTTCTGTATCTATGTATGAAGTACTATCGCTCAAGATCTTTATAGCCATATCAGATATCCCCCTTATTTTGATGAATCTTTAATTCGCCAAACCTTAATTAAATCCTGCATATACCTTTTATATCATAAACAGAAAAACATAAAACTGCAGGTATATTCATAATATTTATTGGCAAGTTTATTATTAATTAAACATATGGAGGATGAAGTTTATGATTTCATATCAGGATTTCAAAGGACTTTCCAAGGAGGATAAGCTTACATATCTGACTGAGATCAGATCTGAAAGCAGCATCAATGACATCTTAGAACATTGGGGTATAACCCGGCCGGTATATTACAACATTGCTCATGAGATAGGACTTCCTTTACAGCGAAAAGGAAGTCGCCATAATGGTGATTCAGGTAAAAACAAACTAAAACGTCCAGTCAAAACTGCCCGGCCCTTATCGCTAGATCATTCGATTAGTTCCGGATTCAGCTTTTCTATCGATACTTCCGGTCCGGGCAATATGGTAAGCAACATCCTGGGCGTGATCAGCAATCTGGAAGATAAACAAGTCAGAGTGAAGATGGATGTGGAAGTTTTATAAGTATAGTAATTCCACCAGGCTTTTCCCTCCAACGGGAAGAGCCATTTTTTTTGACTTCAATCATGTTATATTGTCGGCATAGATATTACTTGCAGGAAATATTCGATATGAAAAGAATATAAAGATATACCATACAGACAGATTTGAAGGGGGCCGTTCTTATGCTGGATCTTAGTATCGAAGATAATACTATTATCGCGAAACTCAATAACCCCAAGACAAACTCTATTAGTCTTACTGTATTAAAGCAGTTGGATAAAATACTCGATCGTGTCAACGACGATGAAGATATCAAGGGTCTAATCCTGATTGGCGAAGGGCGCTTTTTTTCCAGCGGTTTTTGTTTGCCTGAACTGACTATTTTCACTGATGCCCAACAAGCCATTGACTGGTTCTTATATGAAGAGCAGGTATTATTGAAACTATTCTGTTGTACGAAACCGGTGGTTTCTTGTTTAAACGGCCATACTGTAGCCGGCGGAATGATCTTTGCATTGACCAGTGATTATCTGATTGCTTTAAACAATGATCGAATCAAGATCGGTATGAGTGAGATCAAGATTGGTTTGTCGTTGACTCCTATTGAAGCCGAGGTCATGCGTTGGGGTCTGGGTAGTGTTAAAAACTATAAGGACATCATATTTAAAGCAGAAAACATTAATCCGGTCAGGGCTCTGGAAATGGGTATAATCGATGAACTGGTAGATCAGCCTGAACTTTTACTGGAAAGGGCCAAACAAAAGGTATCTGCATTAATCGATACCCCCAGTCGTCCATTTATAAGGCTAAAAAAGAGTCATCGGCGTCCTGCGATCATTGTCATGCAACAGATGCTGGAGGAGTGTGACTGGCAGCCTTTTGGGGATTCATTTGTGAGCGAGGAAGTAAAAAATACCCTACGCCAGGTGCAAGCGTCAATGGAATAGGATACATAAAGCCGGAGAATATTTCCCCGGCTTTGTTAATATGCTTCCTATTCATTGATAAAGGTCGAACAACAAGTACCTTCACTACTGTCTGCAAAACCATCACCCATGGCGTTTACCTCTAGACTATCGGCAAAGCAGAGTTTCTTTTTGTTATAAGCACAATTGGTTACTGAACACTTGACCTGCATTTTGGGGGCATCCATCTCATAATCACCGCCTTCCGGCTTTTTGAGTTATTATGCCCTTGTTCATGTTTTGTCATCCATTGAGAGGCTTAATCAGGCAAAAGGAGAACCATTCCCGGTTCCAGGTCTCCGGGATCCTTCAGAAGATCGGGATTGGCAGCCTGTATTTTGGTCCAGTACTTACCATCTCCATATTTATTACGGGCGATTTGACTCAAGATATCTCCTGGCTTTACCGTGTAATAATCCTTTTTACTGGTCTGCTGGGAACTCTGCGGGTTTGAAACTGGTTTTGATTCGGCTTTAGGCTCGGTTTTACTCACCGGTTTAGTCTGCGCTTGGTTCTGAGATACAGACCCTGCGCTGGCTGTCTTTTTTGATTCAGCTACCGCACCTACCTTCAGCTGGCTTGCATCCACTTTCAAGGGTTGTCCCGCATTCTCGGCAATAACCACCGCCAATCTCCGTTCAGCTTGACTGGCTACCTGCCCGGAAAGAATGATTTTTTCACCTTTCATCTCAGCTTTTACGTCACTTTTCAGCAAGGCCGGTTCCGCCCCCAGGCTGCTGCGGATATCAGCAATATCAGGTGTCTTGGTCTCAGCCTTTTTACCCCATAGAAAAGGACCTGACAAGACATAGCACACAACAAGAACTATCGCAATCACAATATATGGTTGATACTTCTTCAACAACGATGGTTCTGAAACGAAGATGTCCTCTTCCAGGGCCGCGCTTACTTCATCTTCGACCGTTTCTTCCGGCACTGGGAAACCGCTTCTGGCATTATTGATAATATTCCTCAGCAATTTGGCATCCTTGATATCAGGATCCAATTCAAATACATAATCCAGATAGGTCTGGGCTTCAGCATAGCGTTCCATAGCCACCAGCACACAGGTAGTACCTAAAAGCGCCGGAATGAAATCCGGTTTGAGTGAAAGCGCAGTCATATAATACTGGAGAGCTTTGAGTAATTCACCGTCATCATAATGTTCCATCCCTGCCACACAGAGCTGTTCCGCGGAAACCTGATTACATTTGATAAACGATGGATCGATATTGCAAACGGGGCACGGATCATTACCGGTACCAATGTTAGTCTGATTTTCGTCCCTGTCGTTCAGCATAACTCATCCCCCGTCTTTTCATTTATTATATAATACACCTCTAAGTAATCTATTTTCATCAACTTAATATACCATTTAATCAATTACTTGACGCTCGGCGATTCTTTTCCAGGTTAACAGCCATTCCAGGCTCCAACTGGCTGAGATTTGTCTTCTCCAAGGTTGCCGGCCATAGATTAAAGGTCAATAAGCCATTGCTGGCCGATTGTACGGTCAGGCAAACACCATTGACGGCCATACTTTCATCCGTATCCACTCTCTCCGGGAAAGCTGATGCATCAATCATCAGCGTGGGATCCGCCTCTGCTGTATTAACTGAAATAACTCGCCCCTGCCCCTCGATAATTCCATGAAAAAGTATATCATTTCGCATTTACAACACCCCGAAATCCTTAGATTTTAGTCTTCATAAACACGCCAATACTTGTCTTCCTCAGCCCAATTGCAGGATTCCAGATAGCTCTTAGGCGGCTTTATAATGGTCGCCTGACATTGCGCGGTTACCGTCCCATCAGCCCGGCGCAGTTCGGCAGCCACCTTGGCGCGAGTACGGTCGCGTCGTATGATCCATCCTACTGCGATTAAAGATTCTTCTGTAGGTGTGGGTTTCCTGTATTTGACCTCCAATTTTGTGGTAACAAAGAGATCATCCTTATTACCGTCCAGCAATATCGCCCGTCCGGAAGTCTCGTCAAGAATCGCTCCGATGATGCCGCCATGAGCAACTCCGGGGTATCCATTGAAGTGCTCAGGAATAATTATCTCTGATATTACCTGTTTAGCTTCGTGATCATTATAAAAGTCCATCTTCAGACCAACATCATTTTCTCGGCCACAAATAAAACAGGTTCGAGAACTGGGTTGTTTTTGCATGCCACTTAACTCCTTTAACAATAGCTGTTTATTTGATCAGGATTTATTATCACGCTTGATTAATACCGGCGGATGTGGAGCTCTCCTCCGGGAAGGCGTCGTAGTATTCTTAAGAAACAACAGGAACACTATTATAGCAAATATCCCGGTCCATTTGGCATACTTCTCCCAGCCATTTATCAGTAGCATTACCGTGGCCAGCAAGGCTACACCCCACATTATCGCCCAGGCTACCATCCTTATGGCCCGAGTATTGTTGTCCAGAGAGTCGTTCAAGGACCGCAGAGGCACATTTATACTTAAATCACCACGCTCGGCTTTGACTAGTACCGATTCTGCCAGCGTTGGCAGTTGTATAAGCGACTTTCCCAGCCTTTTGGATTGATCCTTTATTAAAGTAAATATACTGTTTTTACCGGGTACGATCTCGTCTACATATGGGCGTGAAACATCAATAAAGCTTATTTGGGGATTGAGTCCTACACATATGCCATAAAGAGTGCCGAGTGCCCGGCCCAAGAAGGTATAATTGGCCGGGATCTGAAAAGGCTGTTCATAGAGTAATACCTCCAGATCCTTAAGGAAACCACTGAAATCTGTATCAGTTAATTCTTCTCCGTTACCCAAAAAACCTTCCACAAAAACACTAATAGCACGAAGCAGGGCATCACTCTCTGCATTTGATCTAATAAAACCCAGCTTGACCAGATAGCTGACTACTTGGGTAAAGTCGCGGCTAACCAGGGCTAGTGACATCTCTACCAGCGTTTTTCTAACCGCCGGGGTAATACTGCCTACCATGCCAAAGTCCAGCATGATAATTTTGCCGTCCTCACTTACAAACAAATTGCCAGGATGGGGATCGGCATGATAAAATCCATCGATCAATACCTGTTTAACATAAGCAGCCAATAGCTTTTCAGCCACTCTCGCGCAATCTACATCGGCAGCTTGTAAGTGTTCAATTTCGTTTACCTTGATTCCGCCCAGATATTCCATAGTCAAAACTCTGGCTCTGGTATACTCCCAGAAAATCCGTGGAATTATGATTTCACTATCATCAGCGAAATTGGCAGCGACGGTCTCTGCATTACGACCTTCCTGAAGATAATTGAGTTCGGCTCGGATGGTAACGGCAAATTCTTTGTATATGGCATCAAGATCAATAAATTTGTTCCAATCCGTAAATAGTTTAATAAGTGAAATTACACGCCAAATCGCGCCAAGGTCTATATTAACCAGTTGATCAATATTTGGTCTCTGTACTTTGATGGCGATCTGTGATCCATCCTCCAATTCACCCTGATGGACCTGTCCCAATGACGCCGAAGCCAGTGGATGGGGATCGATATATTTATATACCTGCTCAAGGGGAAGCTGAAAATCTTCTTCGATCACTTGTCGGATATCAACAAATGCCTCCGCTCTGACTTCATCCTGGAGGCCTGACAGTTCCTGAATGCTATTCTTAGGCAGCAGATCTACCCGGGTACTAAAAAACTGCCCCAGTTTTATGAGCAGTCCCCCTAGTTCTACTGCTGTCAGGCGAAAGCGCCTGGCTTCACTAACATATAGTTCTTGTCTCCGAGCTTCTACCCAGCTGCTTCCCCTGAATACCCGGTAGTATTTCAGAGAATAAAAAGACCAGAATATGCCGATAAACAAACGCAGGATAGTGAAGGACCTTACAAAACCAGATTTTTTTATCATCATTGATATGGCCGCCTTCGCAATAATATATTTATTATAATATCCCGACTGGCCTTTAACAAATTTATCCGGTAGGTTATGGGCAATAAACAAACGGCCTGCCCTGCTCATTGAAACATGATAAGGATAGGCTGTTTAACTGGACTATTATACTTATTCATCTAGTTTTGACTGAACCTGACGGTAAATCTGGTTCCGCAGTTATCGGTATCGACCTGAATAAATGCCTGGTGCCGTACGGCGATACTGTAGCAGACCGCCAGCCCCAAACCTGTACCTAACTCCTTAGTGGTGAAGAAAGGGGTAAATATGTTGGGCAAAACATCGTTGTTAATCCCAGTTCCTTCATCCTCAACAATAAGCAAGACGTCACCATTATCATCCAGCTCTGTGCGCAGGTGTATTGTCTTGTTCTTTTCCATCGCATCCAAACCGTTGAGAATGAGATTAAAAATCATCTGACGGATCTCGTTGCCATCCAACATAATGTCAGGAATATCCTGCAAAGAGATGTCCAAATATTTATCTTGATTTAGAGAATCGATCTTGATAAGGGGTGTCATAGCAATGATAATATCATTGATATTGTTAGGTTTTAATTCTATTCTTTTGTTTTTTGCCAAAGATAGAAACTCCGTAATGATCTGGTTGGCGCGATCAAGTTCCTCGATCATGATGCCGAAAAATTCCTGGTAATCCTGCATGGACTCTATTTCATTGAAATACTGCAAAAACCCTCGTACGCTGGTAATGGGATTGCGTATCTCATGGCCTATACTGGCAGCAATCTCTCCTACCATATTCATTTGATCCAAGCGCGCTAATTCTCGGGTAAGCCTTTTTTGTTCACTGATATCGGTGTAAACGATTAGGATACAAGTTTCGCCATTAAATTCAATACGCTCGGCCGTAATCAACCCTTCAATTAACTTACCGCTTTTGTTTAGATTTTTTACCTCTATATTGCGTACCGATTCGAATTTGGTGATGGTTTTAATCCACTTTAGTCTTTCTCCTTTATTCAGCCAAAGATTGAGATCACGAGCGGTATTGCCTATTGTCTCCTCCCGAGAGTAACCCAATATAAGACTGAATTGATCGTTAACCTCTATGAATCGCCCTTCTGATAAGGTGTAAATTGCCATCGCATTAGGGCTAGTTTCAAAGGCCTTGGCAAATTTTTCTTCAGACATACGAAGAGCATGTTCAGTCTGCTTGATCGGAGTTAAATCCAGGGCAATTCCCATCACTGCCGGCTTATTCTGGTATTGAATTACTTCTGCCGAGAAATATACCCAGAGGTAACCCCCATTTTTAATAGCAATCCTGGCCTCATAAGGCGGAACATATTCACCAGCCAATCTCCTTCTATAACTGGTAATCACCTTTTCCAAATCGTCAGGATGCACAAACGAGAAGATATTCTCTGTTTTCATGTCCTTAAAATCGTAGCCACTTATCACAGTAAATGTCTTGTTAAGATATATTAAATTCTTTCCCTGAATAATATATATTAATGCCGGAGCCTTGGACAAAAGGTCATCTACCCGTTCAAGACCCTCGGCGAAAAGGTTCTGCAAATGGTAAGGATTATTTTCGAAATCATCATTGTTTTGGCCCGGTTCATTACCAGAGTATGTTGTATCTTTCATTACAGCCCTCCAAAGAAAAAGTAGAGGCAGAAACACTCCACCCCTACTAATATAATTCTATTTATTACCCCAGGTTTTAATAGAGCTATTTGCAGGGGTATTATCTATCATATTTAATTGTCCGCTCCAACTATTTTCAGTACCTAAATCTTCTTTAGCCGCAGTTTACTGATCATTAAAAATGATAACAATACCATACCTATCATTATAACAGTCGGGTCGATACGCGCAGCCAGCAATGATAGAATTGCCATCAATAACCCCGCTATGGTTATGGGGACTCCCATGAAATGTTTGTCATCCCGGAGTACGTTAAATCGGGCCAACCGGAAGCAACCGCATGCTATATAGAAAACGGCAATTATCAAGCTTTCATAACCCGCGCTATAGCTCAGTACCTGCGCATAAAGCAAAACGGCGGGTGCGACCCCAAAGGAAACCAGATCACATAATGAATCCAGTTCCCGGCCCAGTTCAGATGTAGCGTCAAATCTGCGAGCTATCCTGCCATCCATTCCATCCATCATCACTGCTAGCAGAATAAATATCGCGGCATAGCGATAGCTTTGGTTAATAGTATAGAGTATAGACATCGATCCGAAGACGATGTTGATCAGGGTTACGACATTAGCACATCTTTTGGTTATCAAATCGGCCAATCACTGTCTCTCCTCCCCGGACCCGCTGACCTGCATCGACTAAAATTGTTGTATCTCCGGGTACGTATATTTCGGTACAAGAACCAAATTTAATAAGCCCAAACCGGGCTCCGGCAGGCAATTTATCTCCTGCATTTACCCAACACACAAGTCTCCGTGCTACTAAACCTGTGATCTGTACTACCAGTAAACGCCCGAATGCTGAAGAGAGTGCCAGATAGTTTCGAACATTTGTATCAGAAGCCTCGGCTTTATAAGCCGGCAGAAATGAATAACCTTCACGTAAGGTCCAATCAACCGTTGCTTGGATTGGTAATCGGTTGATATGTACGTTAAATAAACTCAGAAATATGCTGATTTTAATTGATTCACCCTTTAAGTGTCTGTCCTCAATAACACGTTCGATGGAAAGCACCCGACCATCTGCCGGCGCTATAACAGCAAATTCATCATCCACTGGTTTTCTTGCCGGATTTCTAAAGAAAAACACAATAAACAGGCAAATCATTAATAATAAGACAGCTGCAACGGTATATTCAAAGTAATAGGCAATACCAGTCAGGACCAGGAAAAACAAAATATATCCCCAACCCTCACGAGCAATAATATGGTCGTGCGACATGAGTCAGCTCCTCTGCAAAATCAAAGATCATTGTAAAGACGCCTCGGCTATTGGCATATGAATATTCCATTTACTTAACGTGGTATGATTGACATGCTCCCTCTAGACTATAATATTACTTAATTGGACAGCAAGCCAGCTAAATGTTTTTTAAGCGACAAACTTCAGCAAATAAAACAGCCGGCTCATCCATCAATAGTCTAGCATTATGCTTATAAGATTTATTATGCGAGCTTAATAATGGCCCACCATCACGCTTCTTCCGTTTAAACAATTGTTTATCGTGATATGCTATTATGGGGAACTTCCTTTTCTATTCCAAAAATATTATTCGCTCTGCTTTTCTCTGATTGATCGGGTAAACAAATAATACTGCTCTTTCACCCGTTTTTTGACTGTTTATGTTGGTCGGTTCTCGGTTAAATATTTCCAAATGCACCCGTTTGCTGAGATCATATTTACTAAGATGCGCCAATTCGGGCAAGGCCTTACTAACGAAATTAGTGTCTTTTAGTAGTCCATATAGTCTATCCTTTGTCCTTGCTGGCATTACGGCTGATAATCTATCTGGTAAAGGACTATGCCGATTGTTGATTATAAAGTCATATTTCAGGTATTCATTCACAACTTCTCTATGTTCAGAGTGTTTTTCTTCAATAAAGATCATCAACATGTTGCATTCGTCGGCTCGTGTATGTCCCTGTCCAAACCATCCCTTTTCCAGGTAATAGTCAGCGAAAGCTTCAAAAAAGGCCATGGCATTCTCTTGGTAGATAATCTCCGTAATGTACTTAAGCGTTGTTTTATACTCCCCGAGATTGTAGTATCTTTCTAACACCTTTTCAATATTTGATAGCTTTATAAACTCTGGATATGACATGTAATTCGAGTTTAATACTTGATATGGGGCATGTTCCTGATATATATAACCGTGTTTAGCAGCATCCCTCCGTAAGGGCGATCCTTTGAGCATTTTTAGAAATCCCAACTGAATCACATCGGGATAGAGATTGTATACCTGGTTAAAAGATTGGCGGAATTCCGTGTACCTCTCCTCGGGCAAACCAGCAATGAGATCAAGATGCAGGTGTATATTCCCCTTTTCCGCTAACTGGCGTACATTACTGGTAAAGCGATGAATATCACAACTTCGGTCGACGGCTTCTAATGCCGGTAAGTAGGTAGATTGAATGCCTATCTCGAAAGAAAAAATCCCGGCCGGTATCTTAAGAAGAAACTCCATGAACTCGTCGCTGATCAGATCAGCACAGATCTCAAAATGGAATTTGGTCGATTCATTATGCTCGAGGATGAATTCCATTATTGCTCGGGCACGCTTCTCATTGCAATTAAAGGTTCGATCAACGAATTTGACTGTCCTAACCCCTTTTTTCATAATCAGTCTCAGATCATCCTTTACCCGCTCCATAGAAAAGGTGCGCACTCCAGCAAAGGTTGAGGACAGGCAATATGTACAATTAAAAGGACAGCCGCGTGAACTTTCATAGTAAAGCAGGCGATCATCAAATTCTGCCAAATCCATATCATATACCTGCGGAATAGCATTAAGGTCCGCCATCAAGCGACGATCATGGTTATTAATGATGTCAGATCCCGCCCGGTAGCTAATACCATCAACATCAGCTAAAGAAAGCTTCTGCTTTAGGTGCTCCAACAACTCTTTAAGAGTAACCTCTCCTTCTCCCCTTATTACAATGTCGACGTTTTTATCACGTTCAAGAAGTTCAGCAGCGTCAAATGATACTTCCGGTCCCCCCAGAACAATGATGCATTCCGGCAACAGTGCTTTAAGGTCACTGCATAATTCGGCGATGATCTCTATATTCCATATATAACAGGAAAACGATAATACATCCGGTTGGGCTATAAAGAGGCGGGTTCGGATATCCTCCAGCGGCTGGTTAATAGTAAATTCAATTGTATCTATCTTCCAGGAAGAATCCTCGCAATAACTTTTGAGATATCGCAGCGCGATTGAAGAATGTATATACTTGGCATTCAGGGTACATAGAACGACTTTCATATAACACCTATATATTATCTATTCTTCACCTACGATCCTGATCTCCGTCTGCAGATCAACTCCGAATTCCTGTCGGGCACGAAGTTGAACCTCTTCAATCAAGGCCAAAACATCTGCAGCTGTGGCATTTCCAGCGTTGATTATGAATCCGGCATGCTTTTTTGATACTTTGGCACCACCGATCTGGAAGCCCTTTAATCCGAGTTTTTCAACCATAGGACCAACATAGTAGCCCTCCGGCCTTCTGAATACACTCCCGGCGCTAGGTTTATCTAAAGGCTGTTTACTGGCCCTGGAGTCTCTTAATTCCTGCATTTTGGCGTTAATTAACTCTTTATTACTGTGGCTCAAAGCAATACGTGCTGACACTACTGTCATTTTATTTTCCTGGAAAACACTCTGGCGATAAGCCATTTTCATGTCCTCAGGCTTAAAATTTATTATCCTGCCATCTGAATCTACTGCATCAACCTCGGCCAGAATTTCTTTTATTTCATGATCATATGCACCAGCATTCATAACTACGGCACCGCCAAGGGTACCGGGGATACCTTCCGCAAATTCCATACCGGTGAGTTCATTATCTGCTGCAATCCTGGCCAAATCCGATAAGCGAATGCCGACCTGGGCGAAGATGCTTTCGCCCTCCACTTTGAACCTACTAAAGCGATCAGCGAGCCTAATGCCTACACCACGTATTCCCTTGTCTCGTACCAGCAAGTTACTGGCCGCTCCAAAGATAAAAAATGGCATATTGTTGTCACGGCACCACACCAACACCCGGCATAGTTGCTCCGTGTCATCAGGTTCAACCAGTACATCGATGGGTCCGCCGATCTGAAAAGTGGTGTAATCGCTCATTAATTGGTTATATTTTATTGCCTCAGACCCTACTATTGCTGACAGCTCAGAATACATCTTCCATCTCCTGCATAAGCTTCTTCTAATTATTCTATGGCAATAAACAGGCTATTATAACTGATGTGCCTATACCTTTGCCTGTACAGCTATTTTTGATGCCTCCGGCATGAGCCAGACGCTGGCTTTGCTTCCGTAATGAGCCAGCAAGGTATCGATAGTGTTCTGGATTTTCTCGACCGGTTGTAAGAACATATTCAGAACCACTTCATCCGGAAGCATACTATAAAGCATTACCTGGCAATGTTTTAAGGTGCGACAGATGGCATAGGCCTTATGCCCGCCCAGTTCGAATTTATCATGAAAGCGCCGTTCAATATCCTCTGGACAAGCGGCGTCCTCTATCCATTCAGCAAAGGTCTCTTCACCTAATCCTTCACTGCACTCAGCAATTAGCAGTATGGTTCCCCCATCCTTTACCGCCAAAGAAGCAGCATCAAGAGCCTTCTGAGACTGGTACATATTGATATCTTTGGGGTAGCCGCCACATCCTGCAATAACGATATCCGCCTTCTGATCAATAGAGAAAACGTCCAGTTCCTCACAGTGCTGTACACCCGCCATCCAAGCCTGCTCAAGGTCACCGGCTGATGCAAATACAATGCGATCCCTGCCAGCAGTAACGACATTAAGAATAAAATCCACTCCTGCCATCCTGGCTGCTTGCAGCATAATATCATTTACTGGATTATCTCGGTAGTTGCCCAGACAAGCCCGGGGGTCTGACATCATCCGGTGATTGGCTTCGATGAGAGGTCGTGCTGCAACCCCGGGCAGGATAGACTTGCGACCGCCAGAATAACCGGCAAAGTAATGCAACCCTACCAGACCGGTTGTTATCAATAGATCGGCCTCTGCCACCTGGCGATTTATTATTAGTTCCATGCCGTTCTGCAGATACCCTAATGAAACCAGATCGTTATCACAATCATGGTTTATAATCTTATAATTACTGCATATTTCTTCACCGAATGTATCTAAATTATCTTCTGCCGTATGCGGTCTGTGTATTCCCAATGCCACAATCAGCTCGATATTGCTGCGATCGATCCCTGCTTCCTCGATTTCGGCCAACAGTGGAGGCAACATATCATGATAAGGTGTCGGACGAGTTAAATCATTTACTACAATAACTGCACTACGGGCCTGCTTATTTTTTATAATATCCCTAATTTGCGGTGTGCCGATGGGATGGGCCAGCGCTTGTTTAATCAACTCCCCGTTGCTTAAGGTCTGGTTGCTGGCTTTGACCTCCAATAATCCTAATAGGTTTTCATCAGGAACCTGGAAATCGACATATTCCCTGCCGAGAGCAAATCGGGTTTTCATAACTAATCTCTCCTAATTCTGTGAATGACGTTTAAATTATACCGTATTCACAGTTCTTTTATAATCCCCTGACCGGCCTTTATGATATAATAGGCTGGTATTTAGAGCAAACAAATCAACATTTTATGTAATAGGCCATAAAACTAAGAATCTGTTGCTTGTGAGGAGGAGATCGGATGGATAAGGCTGCTGTCAAGAATGAACTGGTAAAGATGTTGGGTCACGAAAAGGTGCTCTCAGAGGATCTCGACCTAATGTATTACTCCTATGATAGTTCATTTCTGACCAAACTGGAACCAGCCAATCCGACGGCTGTAGTTATGCCGCGTTCTACTGAAGATGTGGCTCAGGTTATGCGCTTTGCCTTTGAAAATGATATTCCGGTAATCCCGCGGGGAGCTGGCACCGGTGAGACCGGCGGCTGTATAGCCCTGCGCGGCGGTATTGTACTGGACCTTTCCACCTGGGATGAGATCATTGAAATAGACGCCAGTAATATGCAGGTTTTGGTCAGACCGGGTGTTATTCATGCCAAGCTCAACGAAGAACTGGCTAAATTCAATCTTTTCTTCCCGCCGGACCCCGGCAGCAGTCAGATGTGCACTATCGGCGGTATGGTAGCCAACAATGCCAGCGGCCTGCGTGCCGTGAAATATGGTACTACTGAGCAATATATTCTTGGCTTGGAAGTGGTGCTGGCCAATGGTGATATCATCACCACCGGTGGCATGAAGGCCAAATGTATAAAGAATGTTTCAGGTTTAAACCTGACCAAACTTATGGTAGGCTCCGAGGGCGTACTGGGCGTAGTGACCCGGGTACGGTTGCGCTGTTGGCCCAAGCCCAGGGCTCGCGGCATCGCCATGGCGGTATTTGACAATCTAGATGAGGCACCAGCCGCGGTACTGGATGTCTATCAGGCAGGGATTCTTCCTTCAGGTATTGAGATCCTGGATAGTTCGGCTATCAATGCGGTTAATAGTTTTAAACCGCAGATCAATCTTCCGCAGGCTGAAGCCATCTTGCTCTTCGAAGTGGATGGCAACCCACCCGGAGTAGAATTTGAGGGCAATATTATTAAAGAGGTAGTGGGAAAACGAGCACGTACTGTGGAATGGTCCACCGAAGCTAAACGAATGGCAGAATTATGGGAAGGCCGCAGCATAACTGCTACGGCGGCTGCTCGTGTTAAAGCCGATGGCAGTCGAATATTTGCCGGCGAAGATATATCAGTTCCCTTGTCCAAGGTCGCTGATACCCTGCGCCAGATCAGAGCTTTGGGTGACAAATATGGCATTAAGGTTGTAAACTATGGCCATATCGGTGACGGCAATGTTCACACCGCACCGGTGATCAATCCGGAGAACCCGGATGAGGTCGAAAAGGTCCTGCAACTGGTAGATGATATTCATCGTTTGGCCGTTGAATTGGAAGGAACCACTACTGGAGAACACGGAGTGGGAGCAGTCAGACGCCAGTATGCAGAATTAGAGCATGGACTGGCGGTCAAATACATGCAGGGAGTCAAGGATGCTTTTGATGCCAAGGGTATCATGAACCCTGGTAAACTATTTTAAACCCTGGAAGGAGGGGTTATCGTGGAATTCCAGAAGCTGCCGCCTGTTAAAGAACAGATCATGAAGTGTGTCCGCTGTGGAAAATGCCGCAGTGTTTGCCCGGTTTTTGAACAGATAAGAAACGAAACCGCCGCCCCCCGGGGACACGTTTTTATGGTCGGAATGCTGCGTGATGGAATAGTCGAACCCAAACAGGAAGTCTATGAAAAGCTTGGCAACTGCCTGCTATGTGAGACCTGCAGTGTTAATTGCCCGTCAGGAATAGATATCCATGAGCTTAATGCTGCCGCGCGCTCCTATATCTATGACAAGAACCCCAGCGCAGGCAAGGAATTGATTTTTGATACCATGTGGACACGTCCCGGTTTCCTGCGCACCACCACCATGCTGATGGGCGGAGTGCAAAAACTAGGACTACAGACCTTGGCCAGAAATATGGGCCTAACCAAGATATTGCCCGGCGATATGCCCAAGGCGGAAAAGATTATGACTAGTGTGCCAACCCGCTCGGCTCGTAAACAGATACCAAAATTCAATCGAGCCAAGGGGGAAAAGAAATATACGGTCGGTTACTTCCTGGGCTGCGCCACCGATCTGCTGAATCCGGAGATTGCTAAAGCAACTGTGAATATCCTGACCCATTTCGGATGTGATGTAATAATACCCAAAGATATGAAATGCTGCGGTATGCCGCATATAGCCAACGGTAAGATGGATACTGCGCGCAATCTTATGGCTCATAATGTAAAGATATTTAATTCATATAATCTGGACTATATTATCAGTGATTGCGCATCTTGCTCGTCAGCGCTGGCCCACAAGAATGTTGAATTCCTGCTGGGAGGACTCAAGATTGAGGATGAAGCGTTTAAGTTCTCCGATAAGGTCATGGATCTGACCACTTTCCTGGTAGAGGTCCTGGATATAAAACTGCCGGATAAGAATGTTACCAAAAAGACCCGGGTCACCTATCATGACCCCTGTCACCTGGCTAACGCCCAGGGTATCAAGGACGCTCCCCGCGAGTTACTGCGTCGTATACCCGAAGTGGAGTTAGTAGAGATGCCGGGTGCCAATACCTGTTGCGGCGGGTCTGGCACTTACAGCCTGACTCATTACGATCTGTCCATGAAGATCCTGGATAAGAAGATGGATCGTGCTATGTCAACCGGAGCTGCCAAACTGGCTACCTGCTGCCCTAGCTGTACCATGCAGTTGAAATATGGTACGGTGCGCAGTCACTGGGATTGTGAGGTCGTTCATCCGGTAGTTCTGGCCAACCGCAGTCTACAGCAGTCCTTAGTGAAAAAATAGTCTTTTTATGCTTAAAAGCCGCCGGCAATTGTCAGCGGCTTTATTTATTAGATATCTTCTATAAATGCTTTCAGGCTTTTTGAACTATGATCGATATCTATCCAGAGCTGTTTTTTCACTTCTTCAAGGTCAAGAACCCTGACTGTGTCAGCATATTCACTCCATTCCCCATTTAAATCTGAAAGACAATTATGATAATTACTTATGACATCAAACTCGAGTGCACTTGTTCCTTCGCCCGGGAACAACGCCACATATAAAATGCCGGTCTCGACCAGATCATTGAAGAAATGAGTTCCATAAGACAACTCAGGCATGTACCCATCATTATTCACAGCATATTCAACCAAAGCTGCGGCATGATGGATCTCGGCGAATGATACTGGTATACCAAGACTAGGAATACCGCTCCCCCATCTCCCAGGACCGATTAAAACATACTTGTTATCTTTAAGCAGTCGATTCAAACTGCCGATCAAGCGCGCTATCATGTACTTTTCTCTATTAACCAGTGATTTATATGACCTTTCATCAACGAAAATCACATAGCGTGACGGCGTCTCTATACCCCAACCCATATATTTGCCTACGGTTGAGAACAATAGTATTTCGTCTGACTTCCGGTTCCTTGATACACCAGCCCCGCTTGAAGTCTTTATAGTCTGAAGGGGGCGGCATTGTAGAAGGTTCAAATGCATTTCATTGTTTAATGTAAAATTTAGTGTAAATTCAGTATCAATTGGATGATTATAAGCATTCTCCAGGACTTTTAGCATCTTTCTCATCTTTTCCACAAAATCTGTTTCAATGAATAGCTTTTCAAAATTGATTAGCCAGGCTTCCGGGCCCAGTCCCAATTTACGCATACGGTTCGCCGTCTCATGGTCCCTTTCAGCAATCAAATCCCAATAAGCCATATCTGCCAGGCTTGGATCAATGCTGTTTATACTGATGACTGCTTCCATATTGCTGACAGTATCCAATACGTCCATGCGATGCTGGGAGAATTTACGTAGCCCTTCTGGGCTGTTGTCGACTCTTAACAGGGGCCGATCCAGGGCGACTATCCTTGGGTAATCCTCTTCCACCCGGTCTACCGCCCTGGTGCCAAGACCGACTACTATCCTCATCATGCCTTCGGCTGGATCGATATCATTTCTCCATACATATGAATTATGAGACAAGGCCACACCAGCCAGATCAGGGAAGAAGTATTGTTGATGCTGCGAACCCGATACCCTCTGTACCAGTAATGCCATCTGTTCATCTCTGGCAGCCATTCCCCGTATTTTGCGGTAAGTCAAGGCATCTTCATTCATGGTACTGGCAAAAACTCGTTTGACAGCATTTTCGAAAGCATCAAAACGTTGTTCCGTGCTCCCCTGATTCACACAAAAAATACTTTCATATTTTCCTGCAAATGCGTTGCCGAATCCATCCTCCAGAAGACTGCTGGATCTCACAATGATCGGAGCCTGCCCGTAGTATTCAGTTATTTGATAGAACTGCCTGCGAATAAACTCTGGAAAAGACCCGCAAAGGATGATCTCCTTGAGACTTCCCGCCAGTGAAAAGTAATTTTCATCACTCTTCTGTTCAACACGCAACTTCCATGCTCCATTTTCCACCAGATAAGTGTAATAAACATCAGAACCAATATAGAAAGAATCATGCGGCTCTAACCACCTATTCCAATCCGGGTTTGCTTCAGATTCCAGTATCTTTCGGGCAAGGAGCATTCCTGCTGTCTTACCGCCTATAAACCCTGAACCTATCAAACGATCACGTATATCCAGCAGATCTTCCAGCCTTAAATATTTTCGGGCCAGTTCCAGCACCAGTTCATCGCGTGAAATCATCATGTGTAGTAGCTGTTCCAGCATCCCCTTGGTTTCTTCAGCGATTGTGTGATTAGGTTCCTCAATTCCAATCAGCTCGCGGGCTCGCATAAACATTTTGTCCCAGTAGTCCAGCTTCCCTTCAAACTTGCCCGGGTACAGACCTTGTGACCGGGCAAGCATGCGTGATGCCTGCAAACTGCTGTTTACCGGGACATATGTTTCACCAATCTGCATATGTGGCATGAACATGGTGGATGAATAGCGTTTCCAAACCTTACGAGGATAAACTATACACTCATCATCCACTCGCAGTAGATCTACGAACAGTTGAGTGGTCTCCCTGATCCTATCTATCGTATCCATCGAATTTCGATTACGCAGTATGCCAAAGTAGGCTACTGTATCTAATTCAAATAGATAGGGACAGGTGACTCTGAAGAAATTGCCTATCATAAGATCATTGGCCCAGGAGGAAAGTAGATCTGATAAACAGTCAAAGACATAAAAAGCATAGCGCCCTTCCCGGGTTGCTATTTCGTGTACGGACGTGGAGAAGGCTTCAAATCCCAGGGTCGGATTAAGATAATAAGTTGTAGTTGCCTCACCTTCATCTAGCAGAGGTACATGCTGGCCAAAACATAAATATACAAGGTTTCGTTTATCTCTCCTCGCTTGCCGGGCATATGCGGTTACCATGCCAGCATAGTCATCAATGCTGTCACACTGCCAGACAACATTATCTCCGAGCCTAAGTGAATCAACGATCTTATCAATACCAGTTTTACCAGTAGACACTATCGGATCACTCACGTCGTACACTCCCTCCAACAAAATAAAGCCCTCCCGAAAGATTAACTAACCCATCGGAAGGACTTCACTGTCCTATTAGTAGTATTTTCGTTTATTATATAATGGTCTGGGTAACTTTAGAAGCTGCAAAAACGCTTTATACAGTATACAAACAGACGATTTCCGAGAATGAATCAATTTCAGCTGTCAATCATAAGATCATAACCGGTACAAGGAGTTATTAATTTGAGTCAAAGGCTTATCAGACGTATGTTTCGCCAGGTGCGGGACGCGAATATCAAGTATCATCTGGTTGAGAGCGGTGATAAGATCGCCGTGGCCATGTCCGGCGGCAAGGACAGTATTGTCATGCTGTATTTTTTGGACCTGTTGTTAAAACACACTCCCCTGCTCTTTGAAATAAAACCGCTTTACCTGGATATGGGGTTTGGCAACGATGCTGCTGCCATCGCCAGTTTTTGCCGAGATATTGGCTACGAGTTGATAATACAGGAAAGCAATGTAGGCAAAGTAGTCTTTGAAAACAAAAAAAGCGACAATCCATGTGCGCTTTGTTCTCATCTGCGCCGCGGCGCTTTATGCCGTCTGGCTTCGGCTCATGATTGTAATAAACTGGCCCTGGGCCATCATATGGATGATGTAGTCAATACCCTCTTCATGTCGATGCTCTACGAGGGTCGTTATCATGTTTTTAAGCCTATCACCCATCTTGACCGTGCTGATCTGTATGCTATTAGACCGCTGATCTATGTAGAAGAAAAAGACATCCGCGCGCTCTGCACTTATCTCGAAATCCAACCGGTTAAGAACCTATGTCCGGCGGACGGACTAACTAAACGTGCTGAAACTGGGGATATCGTGAACCAGATCGAGAAAATCCACCCCGGAGCGCGACGAAAGTTTCTGGCCAGCATTGAGAACGTAAGGTCAGAGGATTTTTGGTCTTAATACCTATATTCACATTTCCATATCTGCGATTTTACTGGAATTTATCGCGAACACCTGTTTTCAATTATTAACTAATGCTATAATGGGAACAAATATACGGGGAGGATAATAATATGGTCATTGATGATAATAACCTAACATCAAGGCAGCAAGATATTCTGAATTATATAAAATATAAAATAAGAATTGACGGCTATCCCCCATCAGTTCGTGAAATCGGCGAAGCGGTAGGTTTAAAATCTAGTTCAACAGTGCATGCTCATCTGCTACATCTGGAGCAAAAAGGCTTCTTGAGGCGTGACCCGGCTAAACCCCGCGCAATAATCCCGGTTGATAATGATAATGATATGCTTAGTCAGTCTATATCACTCCCGATAGTAGGCAAGGTGGCCGCCGGTGTGCCTATTACAGCTGAACAAAACATAGATAATTATATGTCAGTCCCTGATGATTTTATTGGCTCGGGAACCCACTTTCTGCTCAAAGTAGCCGGTGAAAGTATGATTGAAGCAGGTATTATGGATGGTGATTATCTCATCGTCCATCAACAAGAAATAGCCTCCAACGGTGAGATCGTGGTGGCATTAATCGAAGACGAGGCTACTGTGAAACGCTTCTATCGCCGGGAAAAATATATCGAACTAAGACCGGAGAACTCTGCCATGCAGCCCATTATTAGTGATCAAGTCCAGATCGTCGGTAAAGTTACCGGCCTGCTCAGGCGTATGTAGAGGGCTATTAATGTATATTAAGGGGGCTAACCCGCTTTGGGAAAGCCCCCTTTGGTTGGTTTCTTCTCTTAAAACTTCTGCAGGTACTCTGCAATCTCCCAATCATAGACCCGCGAACTGTAATTCTCCCATTCCTTGGTCTTGGCCAGAACAAAACGATCGTAAATATGGGGGCCCAATGCCTCTTGAATCAGGGTATCCTTGCTTAGTTCATCCAGAGCCTCATACAGATTCTCCGGCAGTGAGTGGATGCCGTGTTTTTTACGGGAAGCTAGATCCATTTCATAGATATTCTGTTCTACCGGTTCAGGCGCGACGATCTTGTTCTTTATGCCGTCCAGGCCGGCAGTGAGAATAACCGCCATACCCAGATAGGGATTACAACTGGGGTCTGGATTGCGAACCTCTATACGGGTACTTATGCCTCGTTTAGCCGGGATCCTGATTAAAGGACTTCGATTACGATATGACCAAGCAATATATACAGGTGCTTCGTATCCGGGCACCAGTCGTTTGTAAGAGTTGACCGTAGGATTAGTTATCGCTGCTATAGCCCGGGCATGTTTTATAACTCCTCCGATGAAATAACGGCAGTTCTCACTGAGTCCGTCAGCAGCCTGCGGATTATAAAAAGTGTTTTCACCGTCTTTGAACAATGAGCAATGCATATGCATACCCGAACCGTTGATCCCAAAGACCGGTTTAGGCATAAAAGTGGCATGCAGACCATGCATTTGCGCAACGATCCTCACTGCAATACGGAAGGTCACTATGTTATCCGCCGTTTTAAGGGCATCAGTATATTTGAAGTCTATCTCATGCTGCCCCGGAGCCACCTCGTGATGGGCAGCCTCGATCTCAAAACCGAGCGACTGCAATACCTCAACCATATGACGTCTAGCCTCTTCCCCATTGTCTACCGGGGGCAAATCGAAATAACTGGCCTTGTCATTGGTTTTCAGGGTGGGTTGCCCTTCTTCATCGACTTCAAACATGAAAAACTCAGGTTCGGGACCGACCATCATGCTATAGCCCATCTCATCGGCTTTATCCACAGCACGTTTCAGGCACTGGCGGGGACAGCCTAAAAAGGGCTGGCCTTTGTCATCATATATATCACAAATGATCCTGGCAGTACGAGCCGGAGAGATGTTTGATTCCCAGGGTAGGATCAGGAAGGTGCTGGGATCGGGCCTGAGATACATATCAGATTCTTCGATCCTGACAAAGCCTTCTATCGAAGAACCGTCGAACATAAGCTCTCCATTCAATGCCTTTTCCAACTGATCATCGGTTATGGATATTGCCTTAAGTACTCCCATGATGTCTGTAAACTGCAGGCGAATAAACTTGACATTTTCTTCTTTCACCTTTTGCATAATGTATTCTTTATTCATTATACATAAACCTCCATTTAACCGTCGTTTTGGCCTTAATTACTTTATCATATTCCCCTGCTGATTCCAAACAAAATACAATAATACTTTAAAAAACAAATATCAAGAATGATATTATCATGCCCAGGGCCAGCAGGATGTTAAAGGCCATGCCGGACAATATGCCCACCAGGCTGCCCAGCCCTGCTCGCGTCGCTTTCTCCCACTCTCGGCAGGTAATATACTCACCCAGTACGGCACCAACAAAGGCGCCTATAAATATCCCCAGCGGCGGGAATACAAAAATGCCCAGGAACATGCCTATAAGCGCACCCCAGGTGCCATTTTTACCCGACCCATACTTTTTGGCGCCCCAATACGCCGAGATATATTCGACCACATGTGATAGCAAAGTAAGACCGGCCAAAATGATGAGATAATAGGCTGTTATACTGTGAAACCCTTCATACCAGCCATACGCTGCTATGGTCAGAAATATCAGCGTTACTCCTGGCACTGCAGGGATTATGATACCTGCCAGCCCTAATAGCAAAAAAATGATAGCTAAGCCCAGGATCAGAGTATCTGTATTCATCCCTTCAACTCCTCTGATTAAATTCCTCTAATAATCTACATGCAACATAACGGCAGTGCTCATAAGTCAGACCGCCCTGAATATATACTGAATAAGGCTCCCGGCACGGCGCATCACAGGATAGTTCTATCGACGAGCCCTGAATAAAGGTGCCCGCCGCCATTACCACGCGGTCCTCATAACCTGGCATGGGGGCAAACTCCAACCTCAGATCACTATCGACCGGCGAACCGGATTGTACCACCTGGCAGAACCTTAATACCTCGCTTTCGTTTTTCAGCTGGACTACCTGTACGATGTCCGGCCTTGCTTCGTTCCATTTAGGCAGGGTATTATAACCCATTTCCTCAAAAACGTAAGCTAATAATATGGCTCCTTTTAATGCTTGCAGCACGGTATGCGGAGCCATAAACAATCCCTGATAATAAGTGCGATGTCCGGCGGGATTTGATCCCAGTTCCTTACCCAAACCGGGTGCGGTAAGCTGCCAGGCTGCCTGTTCTACCAGGTTTGCCTTTCCGCAGATGTATCCGCCTCCGGTAGCCAGCCCGCCGCCAGGATTCTTGATAAGCGACCCGGCCATGATATCAACAATTCTCCCCGGCTCAGCTTTTTCGGTAAACTCACCATAACAATTATCAAGCATAATGATAGCTTGTGGATTTTTTTGTCTCACCACTCGAGATAGTTCAGCCAGTTGGGCTATGCTGAGTGCCGGACGCAGACTATAACCGCGTGACCTCTGGATCAGCACCATGGAAGTGCTTGGACCAACGTTCTGAGCAATTCTTTCGATGTCCGGCTTCCCCTCGTTGTCTAGGGCGACTTCTGAATAGCTTATCCCCCGATCAATCAAGGTACCCCTGGCCGCGCCCCCCTTTCCGATAACCCTGCCCAGAGTATCGTAAGGGCTTCCGCAGATCGATAGGAGGGAATCTCCGTCCCTGAGTAATCCCATTAAGCATATGGATATGGCATGAGTGCCCGAGGCTATGCCGCTGCGGATCAGTGCGTCTTCGCTTTCGAATACTCTCGCGTAAACGCTTTCCAAGGAATCTCGTCCTATATCACCATAACCATAACCACTTGACGGGCTGAAGTGGTAATCTCTGATTTTCTCAGCCTGAAATGCTTCCAATATCTTAATTTGATTATAATAAGCAGTTTCTTCTAGTTCTGCATATAGTCCAGCCAGTTTTTTCTCCGCATGGCGAATTATGCCTATTGGCTCCAATTTTGTGCACCACTTTCATTTTTCGATTGAATCTGATGTTATATCCAATATCATATCCCAAGCCAGAGTAAATGGCAAAACCGTGGTTACGCCTGTATGCTGAATGGATCCGGCAGGTCGGTTTGCTCTATTATGACAAGGTCTCGTCGCTTAAGGTTCTCGCGATCTACGATGCGCAATGCCTGCAGGCGAATAGATTTCTCCACCAGGTTCCGAACATAACGAGCATTTCCGCTGTGCGGATGTCGGCTACGCACGAATTCTGCAAGCATCTGTTTAAGCTTCCAGCGACAACGGTTAGAGAGTTCATAATCACGATCCCCATACATCTGCAGGGCTATATGAAAAAGCTCTTCAGCATCGTAATCACTGAAGTTAATATGCAGTGGAAAACGCGATCGCAGGCCCGGATTACTGCGCAGAAAGCCGTCCATTTCATCAGAATACCCGGCCAGGATTATGATAAGATTATCCCGGTTGTCTTCCATGCTTTTTACCAAACAGCCGATGCTTTCCCGTCCGAAATCTTTCTCGCCGCCCTGCGCCAAGGTATAGGCCTCATCGATAAAGAGAATGCCACCCTGCGCCTTCTTGATCATTTCGCGAGTCTTCTGGGCAGTATGACCAATGTATTCCCCTACCAGATCAGCTCTTTCGGCTTCGACCAGATGCCCCCTGGGCAGCACGCCGATATCATTGAGTATCCTTCCCAGTATTCGGGCTACGGTGGTCTTGCCAGTGCCCGGCTTGCCTTTGAATACCATATGCAGCGCAGTGGCATCGGTGCGAAGCTGCTCTTGTTTCCTCTTGTTTTGTACCATAACAAAGGCTGTAATTTCGGCAAGTACTCTTTTAACCTCTTGTAACCCGATCAAGTGCTCCAGTTCCTTGAATGAATCTTTCTGAGGGAAATTAGCGGGTACTGCTATGCTTTCAGCAGCAGTCGAACTGGCTTCAGGTTCAGAGTATCTCAGTGAGATCTGCAAAAAACATCACCACTCCTTATCGTCTGGATTATCATATTCCAGGCAGATAGAAGTGGTGACACTTTTAGTAAAAACGCGCTCCTCCTTAGATGAATCAATATTTGTGCTAAATATTCTTTTGCCATACTAAAACAAAAAAACACCACTTCGCATGGTGCTAAGCAGTGTTTTCATGCTAAGAATTATTTCGATACTTCAGAGTTGATTTTAGTCATCCTCTTCGTTTCTAGGTTCAAGGACTAACATGCCAATATTCTTGAGCGGCGCAACCGTAGAGATAGCATGCTTGTAAACCAACTGCTGCTTGCTGTCCAACTCTACAATAACTGTAAAATTATCAAATCCCTTCACAACGCCCTTTATTTGAAAACCATTAACCAGGAAGATGGTTACCGGTGCTTTTTCCTTTCTACACTGATTTAAGAAGGCATCTTGTAAATTTATCTGAGTCTTTCCCATTATAAATGTCCCCCATTTCAAAATAATGACCTAATTCAAAGTATATTCATCACCCCGGCAGCTTGCGCCAGTAAATTAACACGCTTAGGCAAACCGGACAGAATCTTAAACATCTATATGATTTTACACCATCCGCAATTGTCCTTCAATCCGGTTCGAAATATTTTCGGCTATTTTTTTTGTTTCAGAATATTCGGACCTATCGATCCAGTTGATTCGGTCGTCCTTTTTGAACCAGGTCAGTTGACGCTTGGCATAGCGTCGAGTTTCCTTCTTTATATCATTAACCATTTGTTCCCTGCTTATTAGCCCATCCAGATAATACATCACCTGTTTATAGCCTAAGGCCTGCATTGAGTTGAGAGATAGGTTGCAGCCTTTTTCCCTGAGCCAGGACACTTCTTCGACCAAACCTTCTTCCAGCATTCGGTCCACCCGGTCTTCGATAGCGGCGTAAAGCTGGGGTCGGGGAAGATAGAGTCCAACAACTGCGAGTCGGTAATAGTCAACCTCTTTTGTCTGGGTGGAGGAAAAGGTGTCACCGCTGAGTTCATAGACCTCCAGTGCGCGTACTATTCGCTTCTGATCTTGTGGTTTGATCTTTTCTGCATATTGTGGATCGAAATTAACGAGATTATTATAGGCAAAGGATAGCCCATGCTGCTGAATAAGATCATTCCACTTTTCACGTACAGTCATTCTCGATTCCATGGGAACAAAACAGTAATTGTCGACCACCGCCTGGTAATACAGTCCCGTCCCACCAACCAGCAATGGTATCTTTCCGCGTTGGTTTATCTCTTGGATAAGAGACTGACAGGCGGTCTGATATCTGGAAACATTATAGTTTTCATCCGGATCGGCCACGTCAATCAGATGATGGGGAATCTCCGCCCGTTCTGCTGCACCGGCTTTGGCGGTACCAATATCCATCCCGCGATATATCTGCATCGAATCACAGGAAATGATTTCGGCTCCGATCATCTTGGCCACTTCGATAGCAACGGCGCTCTTACCGGAGGCTGTCGGCCCTACAATGGCCGCCAATCTATCCAACCACGTTCACCTCTTGTGTATTAATGTAAATTACAACTCGATAACCCCATAATTTATAGGATTGTGATGGCTACCCATGATCTTTTTAAAACCCAATCGCTCGAATTCACCGCTGGAGAAAGTCTCCTTTACCACTACCTTCTTGCGGGCAACCCGGCAAGCCTCTCTTATCGCGCTAGTTTCGAGCGGTCGGTGGTCGGCCAGCTGGCGCAGTGGAGAGATAGGTTGGCTCTTATGGCGGGGCTGCCGAAACATGGGGTCGAAATAGACTATATCAAAGGAATTATCCTTCGCTTCTTTAAGATAAGTATTATGGTCGGCATATTCCACCTTTATACCGTGAATAGCTTCATCCAACCAGGGCATTCGAGAGCGGTAAAGCTTCATCCCCCATTTCATCACCAGAGCTATAGCAAAAACTGATTCCAGCCCAAGAACCTTGCCTGATCCGCATATATAACTGGCTGCAATGGCATCCGCTCCACGTCCCATGGTACAGTCCAAGACTGTAGAGTCTCGCTTTAATCCACAGGCATTAATAAAGGGGTCCGGCAGAGCGAGTTTTCTAAGGGAAGACAATCGGTTCTTGGCCATGCTGGGGTGGAAATAGAATTCTTCCATATCGTGTCCGCTGTATAGAACCGGCCCTTCTGCCCTCCAAACTATGACTGCGTCCGCTTGGTGCTCTTCCATTAGCATCGGCAGTGCCTTGCGTCTTCGCTCAACGAAAGATAACATCGATTCATCAATGAAAGATTTTAATAAATTATTCGGTTCTCTTCCTGCCTGTGTAGTAGTAATGATTATCTTCATATGTTACCTTTTAAACATGCGATCAAGATCCCGGTGGCTCAACTTCATCATGGTAGGTCTGCCATGCGGACAGTTCTTATAATCACTACTGGACAAAAGGTCAATGACCAACCTTTCCATTTGATTGAAGTTTAGTCTCTCTCCGGCCTTTATCGCTTTCTTGCAGGCCATTAGTGCCAGGGCTTTCTCTTTTATGTTTACCTGTCCTCGTTCCTCGATGGCATCTAATATCTCGGCAATTACTTCATCCTCACTGCCGGATATCAATGCCGGTGCCGACCTAACGGCAAGGGTATTGGGTCCCAGCGCTTCAACATGGAAACCAAGTTCCTCGAATAAGTGCGTATGCTTCTCTACATTATCCATATCCCGGGTGGAGAGTTCCAGAGTCAGCGGCAAAGCCAGTATCTGTGACGGTTCGTCCTTAATGGCCACTGCTTCCAGGAGCCCGGAATATATGATTCTTTCATGGGCAGCATGCTGGTCTATCAGCCATAAGCTGTTCCCCGCCTCGATCAGAATGTAGGAATTGAGTGTCTGACCAATGATCTGCAACTCTTGGCCGGGCTCAATACTCAGGGTATCGCTCTCAGCAGATGGTGTACTTAGATATACATTTGGAGTGTTATCGCTGCTATCAAGTCGTCGGGAGTCCCTAAACATTGTTTTATCTCCGGAGGTTCCCAACCCCCATACCTTATTTTCTCGGAATGATAGCGGAAGCTCTCCCTCAGCTACCATGTTTGATATATTATTTGTATAATATCCAGCTTGACGCTGCAGACTTAAACCTTCGGAAATCGGTATTTGCCGTGGACTGAAGTCCGCCCCTTTCAAGCGTTCTCGCAGTACTCCATAGATATAATCAAAGATGGCTTTTTCATCCTGAAAACGGATCTCATTCTTTTGCGGATGCACATTCACATCTATGGTATTGGTGGGTAAGCTTAAGTTTAGCATAACCACCGGGTATTCACGTGTGAGCAGAAATCCGGCATAGGCAGCGTCAAGCGCGCGATAAACCATCGGGCTGCGCACCGGGCGACGGTTTACACAAAAAAATTCATGTTTCCTGTTAGCCCTGGTCAGTTCCGGGGCTCCTATCAATCCATGCAAACTGGTAGCCTCATAGCTGTGTTCTATTTCTATGAGGTGTCCGGCATAATCGGCTCCGAACAGAGCCACCGCTGTTTCACGCAGACGTCCGTTGCCTGGAGTTTTGAAGAAAGTCTTTTTATCGTTGCTGAAGGTGAAGCATACATCGGGACGGGCCAGAGCATATTTGACAATGGTGTCATACACCGCATTGCCTTCACTTACCGGTGATTTCATAAATTTTTTACGGGCCGGGGTATTGAAAAACAAGTCTTTAATAACCATACGGGTCCCTTCCGGACACGGATAATTCATGATCTCTTCCATATTGCCCGCTTCCAGTCTGGCATAGACCCCTTCGCTGTAATATGCCTTGGAAAAAACCTCTATCCGGGATACTGAGGCTATACTCGGCAGAGCCTCTCCTCTGAACCCCATAGTGTTAATATCAAACAGATCTGCCTCAGCACTCAATTTACTGGTGGCATGGCGTAGAAAAGCCAGCGGAATCTCATCATAGTTCAGTCCGCTGCCGTCATCTTCGATATCAATCAGCTGCAGGCCTCCGCCAGCGATTGTAACCTTGATTGCGCTGGCGCCAGCATCCAGAGCATTCTCCACCAGTTCTTTTACTACTGAAGCTGGTTTTTCTATGACCTCTCCAGCTGCTATCTTGTTTATTAACTTATCATCAAGCAGTCTAATCGGCATACTACAAAATCGTTTCCTTTTCTGTTTCCACATCATAGCAGCGGAACTGATTGGCAGGGCGGTCCTGTAAGAAAACCTGCCGGTTGGGTGTTTTGCGCAGTACATCAGCATATAACGATCGAGCTTCCTGCTGGCATCCATCACAGGCCCAGAATGGCACTGATATGCAATAAGCCGTGTAGTACTTACCATCATGATGCTGAGCACTTGAATCAATAATTCGGAATCCCCCGCATTTGTTGCAGTTTCTCAGGCTGATGCGTTGGTCTTCCGATATATACTCGGTATCATAAAATATGCTGCGTTGACTCTTGAAGAAATCATCGCCCTTTTTGCGGTTGGCATTTATTACTTCTTCCCGGTGGCGGAAAGCATTAAGCTGCCGGTCCACCATCTGTTTAATATATTCCAGATTGCCCGAGGACTCCTGAAAGCGTACAGGGTTGAAATCCGGTTCTCGAAGAGAGCTGTAATCCATCCCGGCCATAGCCATGATGAGGCCCATATTGATATAGGGAAGGGCTGTCTCTACCGAGTACCCGCCTTCCAGCACGGCGATATCCGGTGCCAGGCGCGAATTTAGTTTAGCATACCCCTGGGCAGTAAAGGCCATATCAGCCAGGGGATCGGTATAGTGGTTGTCCTGCCCTGCCGAATTTATGACGATCTCAGGCTTAAACTCATCCAAGAGCGGCATTATTAATTCATCCAGTGCATAAAGGATTCCGGTATCAGTGGTACGCGGCCGCAACGGCAGATTAATAGTAGTACCGTAGGCCAGCGGTCCTCCCAATTCATCAAGAAATCCGCTGCCGGGATACAGAGTGCGTCCATCCTGATGAAAAGAAATAAATAAGACGTCCGGATCATCCCAAAATATCTCCTGGGTGCCATCACCGTGGTGAACATCGGTATCAACAATTGCCACCTTTTTTATATTGTACTTATGACGGAGGTATTCCACCAATATGGCTTCGTTGTTGATATTGCAGAAGCCGCGGTTCCCATGACTAACTGTCATGGAATGATGTCCCGGGGGTCTTACTATGGCGAAGCCATTACGTACTTCACCTTGCATAACCGCATCAGCTATCCGCAGAGACGAACCAGCCGAGATCAGATGCGCCTCGGTCACCTGCGCAGCTACATCTGGTATGCAGAAGTGCAAACGTGCTACATCGCTATGACTGGCAATACCCGGCTCATATTCGCGTATCTGAGGGAGATCCATGATTCCTTCCTCAAAAATCTGGTCCCGAGTATAGAGCAAACGCTCTTCTCGCTCGGGGTGGGTTGGACTGATAGCCCAGTCAAACGCAGGAAAAAACAAAATTCCAGTTGGTTTCATGATCTCACCCCCTTGTATTCTTTTATAAATCCAGGCTTGACCTGGACACCCACATCGAACAGTTTTCCAGAACCGCTGTATCCTCTGATGGTGTTAAATTGTTCTTGCATAAAAAACTTGTATTCGCCGGTATAATCGCCCATGCCACGTTCACCGCCGATCCCCACCAGGTATTTACAGGCCAATGCCTTGACATCCTCTAATTGAGTTTTGGCACCCTGCGGCAGTGGTGCCTGTTTTCCCCCGGGATCTATCGTACAGATATTAGCCGCAGTATCAACATGCACCTGTACGCTGAGTGTGGGACGTACCACACTGGCTCCAAGGGCATTAGCCACCGCCGAATACTTATGCATAAAAAGATGCACGCCCATCCTTTCCGCCAGAGGAGGCAAAATAGCTTCAGCAGCAGCCCCGATGCCAATCAACTGCTGTAATTCGAATTTGCGCCGATGGATGACCTCCCAGACTTTATATGCGGGCTCCTTCTCCCATTGGCTAAACATCTCCTCTATAGCCTTCATCAAACGCTCAGTGACCTTTTCCACAATCACTGCAGTCATCTGATCAAGACTTAGAGCATGATCGCCTGCCATACTGGCTAGTTTGACTTGTGATGCCTCAGCATCCCCGATATTTAATGCATAGTGGATATTAAATGCATCGATAACGGTAGGGACTTGACCTCCGAAGCAGGCGGCTGGTCCCTGCCGTATTGGGGATAATTCTGGGATACCATTTACGACGATTATAGGACTATCACCGCCCAAAGCCAGTGAACGAACTGCAAAGGCGTTAACATGCGTCAGGTGATTCTCAATTACTGCCCCCTTGGCAGCATACAGAGGTTCGCCATCGATGATTAATGATATATCTGAGGTAGTGCCGCCCACGTCTATAACCACAGAGTTTAATTTATCGCGGTTCAAGGCCAACGCCCCCATGGTACTGGCTGCCGGTCCGGAGAAAACAGTTTCGCAGGGCATAATACGCGAAGAAGCTAGTGAAACGGTGCCGCCATCAGCCTTAAGAATATCTGCCGATGTATCTATTCCCCTTTGCTGCAGGGCAGATTCTATCTCGTCAGCAAATTTATTCCACTCGCTGAGAGTCATGGCAGTAAAATAGGTAGTCACTGCCCGGCGGGGAAAGTTGAGCTTGCCAGATACCTCGGAGCTAATTGACACTTTGATATCCGGATAGTTTTCCAGTATATATTCTCTTATTTCCTGTTCATGTTTACTATTCCGATTGGCGAATTTGGCTGCCACCGCAACTCGGCTCAATCCTTTAGCGCTGATGGCCCGAAGGGCTTCGGCCAATTCCTTTTGATCCAGTGGTTCTATCTCACGTCCGCGAAAATCAACTGCGCCTTTGAGATACCAGGTATGTGGCGATATACTATACGCATCATGAGGCAAACCATAGCCGGGTAATAGCAGCAGTCCTGCAGGTTCTCCCCTTCCAGTTGCTAATATGTTGGTAACCAGAGTCGTCCCCAGGACCACTCTCTGAATGTCCTGGGGATTCCTTGCTCCCAGGAGTTGTTCCAGGACTCTTAGAACACTGCCTTTGATGTCTTCACTGTCCGTGGATGCTTTAGTGCTCGCTTTAATTTCACCCTGATCAAAAATAACGCCATCAGTATAGGTTCCTCCCACATCAATTCCAATCAGCAATCAGGGCCACCTCCATTCCGAATTGCCTTCCCTACTTTTGCAGCTCTTTCCAGCGATATATCAGATCAAGTGCTTCCCGTGGACTCAGATTATCTGGATTGAGATCCCTGAGTTCCTGGGTTACACTATCCTCCTGAGTGAATAAGCCAGGTTGCACCACTCTTTTCCTTGGCTTGGCCGGGGCCGTTTCCAGGTTCTCCAGCAATTCTTGCCCTCTTGTTACTACAGCTTCCGGTACCCCAGCCAGCGAGGCTACATGCAATCCGTAGCTCTTGTCAGCTTTCCCGGGCAAGACCTTTTTTAGAAAAACCACGGTGTCATTTTTCTCCAACACCGAAACCGCTAAATTGAATATACCGGGCAAGTGATCGGCCAGAGCAGTTATCTCGTGATAATGGGTAGCAAACAACGTACGAGCACCGATGTTTCGGTGTATGTATTCGGCAACCGCCTGAGCAATGCTAAGACCATCGTATGTGCTGGTGCCGCGTCCGATCTCATCCAGGATAATCAGACTATTTTTGCGTGCATTGTTCAGTATATTTGCCACTTCAACCATCTCGACCATAAAGGTGCTCTGACCAGCTGCCAAATCGTCAGCCGCCCCTACCCGGGTGAATACCTGTTCTACTAATCCGATGCGGGCACTCTCAGCTGGTATATAGGACCCCATCTGGGCCATGATAATTATGAGGGCGGTCTGGCGCATGAAGGTGCTCTTCCCTCCCATATTCGGGCCGGTTATGATGGCAAAACACTGATCATTATGAAGGTGGAGGTCATTAGGTACAAAACGACCATCTCGCAGGGTGTGTTCGACCACTGGATGTCGTCCGTTATGTATCGCAATGTCTGTACTCAGATCCACCACTGGTCGGCGGTAATCATTTAAGTAAGCCTTTTCAGCCAGATTGTGCAAAACGTCAAGGGCTGCTACATGTGATGCAGTTTCTAATATGCGCCCTAAATGACCTACCAGTGAATCGCGGATTATTATGAATTCATCATATTCAAGGTTGTAGAGTTTCTCGCGTGCCCCTAATATCTTTTCTTCATAGGTTTTTAACTCTTCACAGATAAAGCGTTCATTGTTTACCAATGTCTGTTTACGGTAATAATCTGGCGGCACCTGTGACAGGCTGGATTTACTGATTTCAATGTAATAACCATATACTTTGTTAAAACCGACCTTGAGATATTTAATGCCGGTGCGCTGCTTTTCACGGTTCTCAAAATCGATCAGCCATTGCGATCCCTCATGCGATAGGCTGCGAAGCTCATCTATCTCTGGATGATATCCGGTTTTTATTATATTGCCCTCGCGGACGGTTAGAGGAGCCTCCTCTTTAATTGATCGTTCCAACAGTACATAGATATCGTCCAAACGATCCAGGCCGGCTATCTCTTTCAATAAAGAACTATGGCAATCCACGATGATATTGGCCAGATCATGGACCGCAGCTATAGAGTCTCTTAGAGCAAGAAGATCCCGCGGGCTAGCCAGGTCAGCTCCGATCCGCGCTGCTATCCGTTCCAGATCATATATAGCCGATAAGCCAATTTTAATTTGCCCGCGCAGTGACATGTTCTCCAGTAGTTCGGCAATTGCATCCTGGCGACTGGTTATCTTGTCGATATCCAGCAGCGGTTGTTCCATCCACTTTCGAATGGTACGCTTTCCCATGGCAGTAGCGCAGTTGTCCAAGATCCCCAGCAGTGAACCTTCACGCTTACCTTCGCGTAAACTTGCATTAAGTTCAAGGTTTCGACGACTGGAATAGTCGATCTCCATGTAATCACGATCCAGGTAAACCCCCAGGCTGGTCAGGTGTTTCAGGTTGGTCTTGCAGGTCTCATCGATAAATAGAACAATAGCTGCGGCAGCAATGGTGCCGGAAGTATAATCCTTCAGTCCAAAGCCTTCCAAGGAAGCAGCCCGGAAATGTTTGAGGAGAATCTGGCGCGCTCTATCCACGTTAAGGGCCGAGTCGTTTATAATACTAAGCTTTAGTCGTTCTGGCCAGTTATCGATGGCGGTATCGGCTATAAGACCATTCCACTCCCTGATCAAGCATTCGGCTGGTGATAATCTCTGCAGCTGGCTTTTAAGCCGCGAAACGGCAGCGGGCCCCTCCAGCTCGCTTACCCGGAATTCTCCGGTTGAGATATCTGCCCAGGCTAGACCGATAATTTCATTTTCCTCGATTACGGCTGCTAAGTAATTATTGCGATTGTCCTCTAGTAACCCAGCTTCTAAAACCGTTCCCGGGGTTACTACCCGGGTAACCTCTCGCCTAACTACCCCTTTGGCTTCACGGGGATCTTCTACCTGCTCACAAATAGCCACCTTAAAACCGCGAGAAACCAGTTTGGCCAGGTAATTATCCAGCGCATGGTAAGGAATACCACACATAGGTACCTTTTCTTCTCCGCCGTCCCGGGCAGTTAGAACGATCTCCAGTTCGCGGGATCCGATCCGGGCATCCTCAAAGAACATCTCATAGAAATCTCCGAGCCGAAAGAATAGAATCGTATCTGGATAGTCATTTTTAATCTGCAAATACTGCTGCAGCATTGGAGTATACTGGACCATTGAATATTCCTCCAGGAACAACCGATATGTTATGGGTCATTGTTTATCAGATATCTCTTTGCATCATTATCAAAAGCCCGCTCAATCACGCACTAAGGTACGAAAATTAACGGGCTTTAATTATGCCTTACCTTTTAGAATATTTTCATAATCTTTATTCTTGCTTAAGTACCCAGCAAGATAAGACTTGTCTTAGCGGTCAAGTCCTTCCTCCCCAAACGGATCTATGTTAGCTGCACATCCCGTCACAGGAATCACAGCCGCTGGAGCAACCACCTGACACTGCTTGATTAATAGTAAAGAATATTGCCTGCATCAGGTTATTGAATCTATCCTGGGCCTGAATCAGGTCCAATACCATTGTATTAGAATTGAGCTGCTGTTCGAGTATATCCATATGGTCTTCTTCAGACTTGGTTATAGTCAAACCATCTTCTATCTTATTCTCAATCTTCTCACGGACATCCTGATATTTAACAATGAGTTCATAGGCCTCGGGATCGTCGGCCAGTTTTAGTTGGATGGCTTTCAATTCAGCAGCCTCATTGGATTCTGCAATAGCATTTCCCAACTCCAAAGCCAGATGGATAATTTCCTCAGTTTGCACAATAAGCTCCTCCTAAAATCAATAATCAATCAATTATACGATTTCACCAAAAAGTGAAAAAGTCTTTGCTTTAGTTATTCTAACATTAATTTGTTTTCCTATTAAGTCCTCATCTCCAGAAAAAATAACTATTTGATTGCTTCGAGTTCGAGCCGTCATTTTTTGCCGGTTGGTCTTGCTGGTGCCTTCGACTAAAACCTCAGCGATCTTTCCTTCCCATTGCTGATTGATTTCTTCGGCTATCTGATATTGAACCTGATTCAGTTTAGTCAGGCGGCGGCGTTTTTCTTCCAGGTTTACCTGCGCTTCCATCGAAGCTGCTTTTGTGCCGGTGCGAATGGAATACATAAAGGTAAAAGCCGCGTCAAATCTGATCCTCTTTACCATATCCAGCGTATCTTCGAATTGTTCCTCGGTTTCTCCGGGAAAACCGACTATAAGATCACTGGTAATCGCTACCCCGGGAATCTCAGTACGTACTTTATTGACTAGTTCCAGGTAATGTTCACGGGTATATTTGCGGTTCATGGCCTGCAAGACTTCATTGTTTCCTGCCTGCAATGGCATATGGATATGCTCGCATACCTTATTCAGGCTGGCTATGCTATGGATCAGTTTATCGCTTACATCCTTGGGATGCGAAGTGGTGAAGCGTACGCGTTCTATACCATCCACGTCGTTGACCATCCGTAATAAGTCAGCAAAATCGACCCCTGAATCCAGGCCTTTTCCATAAGAATTCACATTCTGCCCCAGCAGTGTTATCTCTTTATAACCAGCCTCGGCTATCTCTTTGGTTTCTCTGATAATCTCTTCCGGGTGCCGGCTTCTCTCTCGCCCTCTGGTATGAGGGACTATACAGTAGGCGCAAAAATTATTGCACCCATACATTATGTTTATGAAAGCACTAACGCCTGGTCGGCGGATCGATCTCTCGTATTCGATGACTTCACTATTTTCACTCCATACCTGGTAATGATAAGTTCGCTTGGCAGCCGCGTCCTGTACTAAAAAGGGCAACTCATGAATATTATGGGTGCCAAAAACTATGTCAACGCCGCTTTTTTTTAATCTCGGTTTAACTTCCGGCAATTGCGCCATACATCCACCCAAAGCTATCAGCAGATCAGGGTTTTTCTTCTTCATTAGAGCAACTTCACCAAGTTTGCCGAACACCTTATTTTCAGCTGAATGCCTGACACTGCACGTATTGAATACAATTAAATCTGCGTTTTCAATTGAAAGAGTTCGAATGTATCCAATACCCTCGAGCATACCCGCGATAATTTCAGAATCCCTGACATTCATCTGGCAGCCATAGGTCAGAATAGTATAGGTTTTTTGAGCACCGAGTACTTCCGCGTCACTGATTTTCACTTGTACACCACCTAGTTGAGTCCATGTTAACCGACAGAATGACCTTATCATCTAGCGGACTAGATAATTATAGCAGTAATAATTTCAAAAGAAAAAGCTACGGTCCTTTTGGTCCACAAAAAAACTGCATTGCATCGAAGCAATACAGTTTTTTTGATTCATTATTAATAGTTCTTTACTGATTCAGGATTTCATCTATGCTGCCTTTGATATCGGGTCCCATAATGCCGCCAGCAAACTTGGGCTCTCCATTAATTAGAGTGATCGGATAAGGGTAACCCATCTGTAATACCCGGCTTACCAACGGATAATCGGCCAATCCAGTGTTATCCGCATTGATGTACTTGACCTCTACCTTGTCACCGTAGGCTTCTTTGAGTTCACCGGTAAGTTTCTCGGCGATCTCCTGTAATTCTTCATAGGGGTTGGTGCCACAGCTGCCTGCTGAGCCACATGCACTTCAACCACCACCCCCAGAGTTGGTACCGTTAAGTATCTCCACCAATACGGCGGAGTTATTGTCTGACATAAAATACCTCCTCAAACTTGCGGTTTAGCTACCTGGATAATATCAGCTAATACCGGTATTATCAACATATTTCAGGGTTTTCAATCAATAAATAATCCTATGTTATTATTGTCATTACATATCATTATTTATCTCTCTGCAAATCACCATACCTGCTTAACATGTCTTTTGTAGAAAATAGCTAGACAAGGTTTATGTTTCATTCATTAATGGTTCAAATTCGACCAGATTACCACGATAACGCAGGGGTACAAACTGGGTCTGAAGCTTTGGATTGCTGCGGGATTCGATACTAATTCGGTTAAAATATAGCTTCCATAGTTCCTGATAGGGATCGCATCCTTGAGCAGGATACACTAGCGGAGCATCTAAACAAATAATATACCAATGCCGCTGCTTGGATCCCCTGTTCCTGGTCATACCATCATAGATCACGGCCAGATTTCGCTTCTCATCTTCAATAATCCAACGCTCATTCCTCAGACGCTCAGCAAAATGATCAGCCAACATGCACAGAATGTTATGGTCCGGCGCTAACCTGGCATGCAGGAATGAACCATTGTCCGTAAAACGCAGTAATCCTAAAAATCGGTGCACTTCAGTAGTTACTTTGCGGGCTATCTTATGCAATGGCTGCACATCCGGATGTGTATGATAAGAGTCAATTCTGGGGCCCATACGGAATCCTAGTCGCAAATATTTCAAGATTATATTCTCCCTATCAACATACTTGGATAAAAAGGCATGATAGATATGATGGAGAGACTCATCCGACAATTTATCTTCAATAGCCTTATAAACTCGTGAAGACAATTGCTCATTCGTGACCACAGAATAGCTTTCGATCAATAGAGCAGGCTGATATAGTTCCTGGACGTAGATGCCATCAGCCTTTTCCAGATAATAATTATGGTAGATGCAGGTCAACAATCCATCAAAACTGCCATCATATAAATAATCCATAACCAGCTCACCTGACCTAAAACAATGATAGTTGCGTGGCCTGCGGTTGCGGAGCTAATATCGTGCGTACTTTTGTCGGGTCAAATGGCTGACTACCACCGTAGATACCTTTGCAGGTAATAAAGTATTGCGCTCTCTTATAAGCAACCCCTAGCTTTTTCAACTCATCACCCGAAACCGCTGCCAATCTGCGTTGCCTGAGTATTCTCTGAGCTGATTTTACGCCTATGCCAGGTACCCGCAGCAGTTCTTCATAAGAAGCCCGATTGATTTCCAGCGGAAAAAACTCCGGATGGCGAAGAGCCCATGACATCTTGGGATCTATCTCGGTCTCGAGGTTGGCATGTACGGGGTCGACTATCTCTTCCACATCAAAATGATAATACCGCAGCAGCCAATCTGATTGATAAAGGCGATGCTCACGCAGAAGCGGTGGGGCGGTTGCCAGTGCCGGCAGGTTGGAATCCTGGTTGACTGGTACATATGCCGAGTAATATACCCGTTTCAAGCCAAAGGTCTCATACAGTTTGCTGGTAGTCTGCAGAATGGTCAGATCCGAATCACTGGTAGCACCGATGATCATTTGAGTGGACTGCCCCCCGGGAACATATCTGGGGGTATGACGGAGTCTTTTGCGATCTTCCTTATAAAGGCGTATCTCATCCCTCACCTGAGCCATGGGAGTGTAAACCATAGGCAGGGTTTTTTGTGGTGCCATCAGACGAAGACTTTGCTCGCTGGGTTGTTCAATATTGACACTCATGCGATCAGCCAGGAGACCAGCCTGGCGTACCAGGACCGGATCAGCACCCGGCAGGACCTTAACGTGGATATAACCAAAAAATTCGTGAGTCTTGCGCAGCAGGGTCAGCACCTTGATAATCTTTTCCATCGTGTAATCAGGTGACTTTTCGACCGCTGAACTGAGGAATAGTCCTTCAATATAATTGCGGCGATAGAATTGCATAGTAAGGTCTGCGATCTCATTGGCAGTGAAACTGGCCCGGGGTAGGTCATTTGATCGCCGATTTACGCAATAGCGGCAATCATAGATGCAGTCATTACTTAGGAGAACTTTTAATAAAGAAATGCACCTGCCATCATCAGACCAAGCATGACAGATCCCGCATTCTCTGGTGCTTCCCATTTTCCCCATGTTTCCTCGGGATACCCCGCTGGAAGCACACGAAACATCGTATTTTGCAGCCCCGGTCAAAACGGATAGCTTGGTCATGGTATCCACAACACTCACCTCATGCCATTAATCGCGAACGTTAGTTCGCTTGCTTAATAGTAACATGTTGTCGGGATAATGACAAACATTTGTTCTGCCGGATTATTAGCGCTTGTACTGTTACTATTGTGAATAGGGTTTTGTCAAATCATTCGATCCCATATGATTTGAAAAGAATTAAGGTATTTATATTTGTAAGCTTCTTTACCATCAATTCCTTGAATCTGACTGATTTCTCCTTGCCCTGACCGCGCAGCTTTTCAAGATCCTCTGATATTTGCTTTTGACTGGTCATCAATTCCTCTACTATATTTTCAAAAACGGCCAGCCGGTTGATGGCTTCGCCAAGATACCCTTGGCTATGGTGATCAATGGCAGCGTCATTAACATAATACCTTCCCTCGATTAAACGAGTTATTCTTTCCACTGTGTCACCTCTTCCCACTTGATAACAATACAATATAATGTTTGCATCGTTCCGTTCCAATTAGTCCATTAGCCGTTAATTTTACTATAGTTTATACCAATAAAACGCGATATACTTAAAACCAATAAAAGATTTCCTGTCTCTGGATGTCAGCAAACACGGAATATGAAAGGTGGAAAAGAATGCTCGGTAAAACAATTGAGGAAATCAATATCGGCGACACTGCTGATTTTGTAAAAAGTGTGACTGAATATGATGTCTACTCTTTCGCGGGTATAACCGGTGATTTCAATCCCGCTCATATCAACACCGTATACGCCAGCGAGACTTCCTTCGGCAGAATTATCGCCCATGGTATTCTATCAGTAGGCTTCATATCAAATGTATTGGGTACTCAACTCCCCGGTCCAGGCAGTATTTACATCAGGCAGGTATGTGACTTCAAAAAGCCAGTATTTATTGGTGACACCATAAAAGCCACTGTTGAAGTCACCCAAAAGGACGATGTTAAAAACCGAGTATGGCTTCACACATATTGTACCAACCAAAACGGTGATATCGTGGTCGACGGCGAGGCAATAATGATGCCGCCGCGTAAAAAATCCTGAGTATATAATTGCATCATCTAATTACTACTAATTATGGGGGGTTTGGTCTTTTGTTGGGCAAAACCATAGAAGAAATCAGGATCGGTGAATCGGCCGATTTTACAAAAACTGTTACCGGGTATGATGTCTACTCGTTCGCCGGCATTACCGGAGATTTTAATCCAGCCCATATAAATACGGTTTACGCTGCTGAGACAGCCTTCGGTAAGACCATTGCACATGGTATTTTATCTATCGGTTTTATCTCCAATATTTTAGGTACTCAACTTCCCGGCCCGGGGAGTATAACATTGAGTCTGGACTGTAGTTTTATGAAACCAGTTTTTATCGGTGATACCATAACAGCTAATGTGAAGGTGACAAAACTTGATGGTGGAAAGAATCGGGTTTGGCTGCGTACCTGGTGCACAAATCAGAAGGGTGATCTGGTTATTGAAGGCGAGGCCAAAATGATGCCGGTTACCAGAGAGATGAAAGAGGCCGCCCTGCAACAACAGGAAAAACTCAATAATTCCCTCGGGGTATAAACAAATAGATAACCGTTCTTGTGGGCAAAATAACCTCGTATTTTAAAATAATGAGGTGATAAAAAAATGAACAAGCACAGAACTCCGCAAAAGCCAAATGCCACTGCCCTGAACGGTATTACCGAGCACCATCCCCATGAAGAATTTATCGGGTTTGATGCAAGTTTTAAGAGGGCAAGAGGAGCCACGGACTAACTAAACGGGGGCCATCAGGTCCCCGCTTTAATTTTGCTGGGAGTGCTTAAATATGAGCTATACTTCTATAAACCCGTCCAATAAAAAAAGAAAAAAACGAACCCCGGGAACTATGCGGGTTATCATCGTATTTCTGGCTCTGATCGCTCAGGTAATGCTTCTGGTCTACATTGTTGGCCTGCTCAAACAGAATGCGGTATATCTCTATTTCTTTCTCGAAATTGCCGGTGCAGCTACCATCATGATTATCGTCGCCAACGACCGAAATTCATCCTACACAATTTTCTGGCTTATTGTAATGGCAATATTACCAGTTGTGGGCTATCTATTATTCCTCTTCTGGGGAACCACTGGTTTCAATAGCACGGAAAGCAAAAAGATTCGCCATAATATCCGTTATAGTATGGACTTTCTAGAGCAGGACCCCGATGTATATGATGATTTTCTCGTCGATCACCCCACCCGTCGGCGATTGGGCACCTATCTCGCCAATAACGGTTATCCAGTCTATCGTAATACCAGATGCTCATACTACCCGGTCGGCGAGCTCCAGTTTGAGCAACTAATTAGTGATTTGGAACAGGCTCGTAAGTTCATTTTTCTGGAGTATTACATTATATCAGAAGGAGAACTCTGGGACCGCATCCAAGACATTCTGATCAAGAAGGCTAAAGAGGGTGTAGAAATACGGATAATGCTTGATGATTTCGGCAGTTTGCGCAATCTATCTGATAACTTTACCAAAGAACTCCGCCAGGAAGGTATCCAGGCGGTCCGTTTCAACCCGGTCCATGTCAATGTTTTTACCTTGCTGATTAACTATCGTAATCATCAAAAAATAGCCATTATCGATGGTAATATCGGTTATACCGGCGGTACAAATATAGCTGATGAATATGCCAACATTATCCGGCGCTTAGGGCACTGGAAGGATTGTGCCATTCGTCTGGATGGAGACGCTGTGTGGGGACTGACCGTTACTTTCCTGCAAATGTGGGATGCGGTGAACGACTCACAGTCTAATTACTGCCACTACAAGCCGGATCCACAATGCGATGGGATCGGTTATTACCAACCCTTTGCTGACAGTCCGGTTAATAACCCGATCAATCCAGCGGCCGAAACCTACACCCAGATCATAGCGAATGCCCACCAATATGTATATATAACTACTCCCTATCTGGTGGTGGACAATGCCATGAAGGATATTCTCTGTATGGCGGCCAAGGGGGGTATCGATGTGCGGATCGTGACTCCGCGGATATGGGATCATTGGTATGTGCATATGGTCACCCAGTCAAACTACGATGATCTTCTGTCTGGGGGAGTAAGAATATATGAATACACCCCGGGCTTTATCCACTCGAAAATCATATTGAGCGATGACGATAATGCGGTTATCGGCAGTATAAACATGGATTACCGCAGCTTTTTCCTACACTTTGAAAACGCAGTTTGGATCTGCGGCTCTCCAGCATTGCAGGAAATAAAGAATGATCTGTTGCATATTTTCTCAGTATGCCAGGAGATAGACCTGGATACTTGGAGGAAACGGCCACTGCACATTAAGATCTTACAGGGTTTTCTGCGAGTCTTTGCCCCGTTGTTCTGATAACAAGACCACCTTCATGGCAGTGGCTGAAAATAAAGCATGAAAACAAGAAACCATCTCCGTTGGCATAGTACTATTCACTGTCAGCTTCTCAAAATCTTCATTGGTTTGCCTTTTGCCAATTCATCCACCAGTTTGTCAAGCCACCTGATTTTCTGCAAGTCCAATCTGCGTAAATGCGCAATTTCGTGAAAAGGTGAACCCCTTTTAAGAATTCGTAAGGGATACACCTTTCTTTTTGCCAGTATCAAGCGAGGTTATCAACAATCCCGTCCCCTTGACCTTGGTGCGGCAACTCACATGCAAACTCAAATTATACCTAAATGTTCTTTGATATAGCTCACCGGCACATCCATGCGAACAGCTACTTCTTCCACCGTCATTCCGCTATCGGCGAAGCGCTTCATAACCATCACCAGGTCTTCAGCCACTTCGATTATATGATGGTCGGGGTCATAAAAACGCACAGCTCTCTGCCCCCAGCTTTGTTTTTTCGGTTCATGGACATATTCAACTTGAAATGTTTTCAATAACTTAAGAAACGTATCCATGTCTTGGGTTTCAAAATATAATTCACCAGCGTTATGTTCTAATTTAATTTCTTTATTTGCTATAAAATTCTCCCAAGTGTCCTTCGTTTGCAAAAAAAGGCCGTTCTCCAACTGCACATTCGCACCAAAATCTCCAACCACCTGCATTCCCAATAAATCCTGATAAAATTTTTTGCTTTCTTCCATGTCGCTGACAGCAATCAATGTCCCTTTATATTGCATAACACACCTCATCCCCGTCAAATTTGCTGATACTCCTGGTTAGGATAATTTTATACCACGCGACTCACGATCCTGCAGCATACGGGCACAGATTTGGTGTGAAAACATCCATAACAAATAAACCGCCATGTTTTAAGCCACGGTATTTTTTTTTGAGTAAGGCCATCCGATTTTCAGGCGAAAGCACACCAAAATCACCTTTCTTGCAGAATCCAAGGTATGTAATCAATAGTCTTTTTTCTTAACCGGAATCCAGATTTCGCTTCGATACTTTGGGTTTCCAGTGTCTGGACTCTCGTTCCACAAAATTTCAGGGCCAGGAGCTACCTCATATCCGGAAGACGGAAACCACTCTGAATATATTCTACCCCATACATTTTGAAGTGTTTCTGGGAATGGTCCAATCGAT
>JAAYCK010000128.1 GCA_012729835.1 Syntrophomonadaceae bacterium | reverse complement strand
TCTGGAATAGAGGAAACCATCAGGCGCTGTGTAAATCCTGCCATGACAGGAAGACAGCCTCCGAGGATGGAGGTTTTGGCAACAACAACTAGGCGCAGAAGCAAAAAAAGTGCTTAGAAGAACCAGGATGTGACATTAAGACGTAGTAGGGGGGTGTTTAATCTCTGTGGCGCCTCTCTATATAGACCGCGGCCAAATACTTTGCGTGCGAGCGCAAGTTTAGAAATGGGGTGTAAATATGGGAGCGCGAGGTCCTGCAGGAAAACCAAAAGCACTGAAGGAGCTCCAGGGTAATCCCGGGAAGCGTCCGCTAAATCAACACGAACCCATATTTCCAAAGTATGATGAGCTACCCAAGCCGCCAGCTCATCTCACTACCCTGGCCAAGAAAGAATTTAGCCGGGTGGTGCCCCTGCTTCATCAGGCTGGGATCCTCACTCAGGTTGACATTAATGTAGTGGCTGCATATTCCCAAGCGTTTGGGAGATGGGTCGATGCTGAGAAGGCAATCAAGATCCACGGCATGACCTATGAGAGTGATAAGGGCAACATCATTCAGCGGCCGGAAGTGGGGATCGCTTCAACGGCCATGAAAGAGATGGTATCATTTGCAGCTGAGTTCGGAATGACCCCATCGAGCCGCAGCCGGATCAAGGTTGAACAGCTAGAAGATAAGGTTAACCCCTTCGCGGTGTTCATAGGTGGTGCAAAGAAGAGTGGCTAATCCAGACCGCACAACTAAATATGCCAAGGAGGTACTGGCCGGTAACATTGTTGCCGGCCAGCTTGTTATCAAAGCCTGCCGCCGGCACATGGAAGACATTAAAAAGTCTAAACGAAAGGACTTTGTATTCAAGTTCGACCTGGATAGAGCCGAAAGGGCTATTAGCTTTTTTGATTTTTTGAAGCATACCAAAGGTGAATGGGCTGGCCAGACAGTCAAATTGGAACTCTGGCAGTGTTTCATTGTTGGCTCCATCTTTGGATGGGTACATAAGAAAACAGGCCTAAGACGATTCCGTACAGCCTATACACAGGTTGCGAGAAAGAACGGCAAGTCAACGATGTTGGCCGGGATTGGTCTATATGGACTGCTTGCCGACGGTGAACCAGGCGCTGAGATATATAGCGCAGCGACCAAGAAAGACCAGGCCCGGATCATATTTGATGAGGCTAAGAACATGGTCAAGAGCTCACCGGATATCCGGGAGCTTATAGACCTGTTTCAAAGAAATATGAGCGTGGCCACAACGGTCTCTAAATTTGAGCCATTATCAGCTGATGTTAACAGCATGGACGGTCTGAATATTCATTATGGGTTGATCGATGAGCTGCATGCACATAAGACCCGGGAAATGTGGGACGTATTGGAGACGGCCACCGGCGCACGACAACAACCGCTAATATGGACCATCACAACTGCAGGTTATAATCGGTTCTCAATATGCTATGAGCAGTATTCTTATTGCCTGAATATTCTCGATGGCCTGGTAGAGGATGATACTTATTTTTGTTACATTGCCCAGTTGGACAAGGATGATGACTGGCGGGATCCAGCCTGCTGGATAAAAGCAAACCCTAACCTGGGAGTCAGTAAGAAACTTGATGACCTTGAGCGCAAATGTTCCAAGGCGAAGGAACTCCCGGCAGCTCAGAACACCTTCTTATGCAAAGAGCTTGATATGTGGGTATCCCAGACTGAGCGCTGGATGGACCTGGATAAGTGGAATGATTGCCCTGAGGAAGCGGTCGATGAAAATGGAGAGGTTATAGACCTGGCCGGGTACCCTTGCTATATTGGCCTAGATCTATCTTCAACAACAGACATGACCAGCGTCAATCTTGAGTTCCCGCTGGAAGATGGTCGATATGCAGTAATATCACATTCATTTATCCCGGAAGAAAGGGTATTGGAAAAGGAAAAACGCGACAAGGTACCATATTCAGCTTGGGAAAAGCAAGGTTACATTACTTTTACTCCTGGGGAAGTAGTTGATTATGAATGGGTCAAATCCTATATCCTGAATCAGGCTGCAAAATATCAGGTAGTTGAGATAGACTTCGACCCCTGGAATGCTACCCAGTTGGCTAATGACCTGGCCGGAGAAGGATTTGAATGTGTACAGATCCGGCAGGGATTTGCGACATTGAGTGAGCCGACCAATGATATAATGTCGCTTGTTTTACAGAAAAAGCTGATCCATTTTAATAACCCCGTGCTGACATGGGCCATAGGCAATAGCGTAGTTACCCAGGATCCGGCTGGAAATATAAAGCTCGATAAGTCAAAAACCACGTTTAGGATTGACCCTGCAGCTGCGCTGGTAACAAGCCATACCCGGGCAAGGCTCCGGGAAAACAATACATCAGTATACGAAAAGCGTGGCATGAGGTCACTGTTGTAAGGAGTTGAGAACTTGAGAATAAGGGACCGAATGAAATTAGCTTTTGCCCCCCAGGCAAGTCTTAATGAAATCCTTCAGCGTTATGCGGAGGATTTTTTAGCGGGTAAAGATGTCCCTACCGGCCGGTCTGTTGGAAAGATGGATGCAGATTCAGCCATGAAGTATTCGGCAGTATTTGCTTGTAACCGAGTCCTGGCTGAGACGCTGGGCAGCTGCCCGGTATTCTTTTACGAAAAAACGAAGGACGGCCGCAAGCAGGTTGATGGGCGCTTAAATGATATGATGCACTTTGCTCCAAACCCTGATATGACGCCGACTGCGTTCAAAGAATCTGGAGTCAGCAACATTAATCTGGGTGGTAATTTCTTTGCGCAAAAAGTGAAGAACCAAAAAGGTGAGGTCATACAGCTCAGGCCCATCATGTGGCACAGAGTGCAAGTCAAAACGGATCCATCAACCGGGACGTTATTGTACTACATAGACAAAGCTGATAACCCAAAGACCAGAGATGATATTTTACACATCCCCGGCATGACGCTGGATGGATATATTGGCATTACGCCTTTGGAATATGCTCAGACCACGCTAAGAGTTGGGGTGAATCAAGAGGAGTTTCAGCAGAACTTTTATGCCAACGGTGTAATGTCGTCAGGGATCTTTAAGTATCCAAATGAATTAACTGATCCGGCATTCCAGCGACTCAAGCAAGAACTAAATAAAAACTACACTGGACTTAAAAACGCGGGCGTGCCGATGATCCTTGAAGGTGGCGGCGATTTTAAAGAACTGAGTATGAAGCTGACCGATGCACAATTTATTGAGTCTAAGCGCTTCCAGATCGAGGATATTTGCAGGTTCTACAGGGTGCCTTTGCATTTGGTCCAGGATCTCTCCCGGGCGACCAATAACAACATCGAGCACCAATCGCTGGAGTTCATCATGTACTCCATGCTCCCCTGGTTCAAACGCTGGGAGGAGAATTTGAATTTGCAACTGCTCAATATTGATGACCGAAAAGCCGGGCGCTATTTTGAGTTCAAGGTCGACGGCCTGCTGCGCGGCGACGCCTTGAGCCGGGCGCAAAGCTATGCGATGGGCAGACAGTGGGGCTGGCTCAGTGTCAACGACATCCTCCGCATGGAGAACCGTAACGGTATTGGCCCGGCTGGCGATATATACCTGCAGCCCATGAACATGATCGAGGCCGGGTCAGATCCAACAAAGATAAACGCTTCCTACGCCAAACTGGTGGAGGAGATTTACCAACTAATCAAGGAAAGGAGGGAGGATTGAAATGAAGGGTAAGAAATTCTGGCAATTCAAAGCCCAGGATAACAACTCCACCGTCGGTGAATTGATGCTCTATGGAGACATTTCCGAATACTCCTGGTGGGGTGATGACGTAACACCAAAACAGTTCAAGGAAGATCTGGACGCCCTGGGCGACATCACAGAGTTGAATATCTATATAAACTCAGGCGGCGGAGATGTGTTTGCTGGCCAAGCAATCCACAGTATGCTCAAACGGCACAGTGCCACTAAGATAGTCTATATTGACGGATTGGCTGCCAGCATTGCGTCAGTCATTGCGATGGCCGGAGACAAAATAATCATGCCCAAGAACGCAATGATGATGGTCCATAAATGTTGGACCATTGCTATCGGCAACGCTGATGATATGCGCAAAATGGCCGATGACATGGATAAGATTGACGAGTCCATTATTGCAACCTACGCGGATAAAACCGGGCTCGATAAGGACGACATCATTGAGTTGATGACTGATGAGACATGGATGACTGCACAGGATGCACTTGATTATGGATTTGCTGATGAGATCGAAGAATCCAAGCAAGTTGCAGCTTCCATGAGAAATGGCCTGCTTTTAATCAACGGCCAGCAAATGGATGTCTCGCGATTCCAGAACGTTCCCGAGTTTCCCAAAGTTAAAAAACCAACGAGGGCACGAGCTGAACCGGTACCGCCCGAACCAGAACCCGAGCCTGACAACCAGGCGGTGCAAATCGCCAAGGCGAAATTGATGCTAGAGCTTGAGCTCTAAAACGAAAGGATAGGTGATAAATTTGTTAAAGGCTTTACTGGCTAAACTGGACGCTTTATATGCAGAGGCGAAAGCCCTCAACGAAAAGCCGGATGCGATCCTGGAAGAAATCCAGGCCAAACAGGACGAGATCAAGGTTATGAAAGCTAAGATCGAAGCTCAGAAGGAACTTGATGCACAAGCAGCCATTGACAATACTCCTGCTGAACCAATCATTGCACCGGTCGTTACATCTCCTCGGGATGCAAAGAAATGGAAGGGCGGCCTCGGTGAGTTCCTGCAGGCAGTAGCCGGAGCTTATAAACCCGGAGGCCAGATTGATAACCGTCTGCTGACCACTCCCCAGGCAGCTGCATCTGGTATGGGCGTCGGCATTGGAGCAGATGGCGGCTTCATGCTAGACGGGGATCTCATTGAGGAATTGCAGAAGGGGATGTTGTCAGAAGCATCGGTAGCACCGTTGATCCGCATGGTACCTTTGGGACCTAATAGCAACTCTCTGAAAACTTGGGGCGTTGATGAAACTGCCAGAGCCGATGGCTCCAGATGGGGCGGCGTGCAGGCTTACTGGGCTGCAGAAGCTGCAACCGTAACCGCAAGCAAGCCCTCATGGCGGAAGCTCGAGATCGAACTGGAAAAACTTATGGCCATCTGCTATGCCACCGATGAGTTGCTTAATGATGCGACTGCATTAAGAGCCATCATCTCTTTGGCATATGCAGAGGAAATGGCATACAAACTGGACGACGCTATCATCAACGGCTCCGGCATCGGGCAGCCGGTTGGGATGCTGACCGGAGGGGCCTTAATCTCTATAACCAAGGAAACCGGACAGCCAAATGATACGGTAGTCCACGAAAACATCCAGAAGATGTGGAACCGGATGATCGCCCGCAACCGTAAAAATGCTGTATGGTATATCAACCAAGAGCTTGAGCCCCAGTTGGAGAACATGGTTCTGCCGATCGGCACCGGTGGCGCGATCTCCCCGCTGGCCAAAGAGTTCATTGAAAAACGCACTCTATATAACCGTCCGGTAATCGCGCATGAATCCTGTGCTAAGCCTGGCGATGTAGGCGACATTCTCCTGACTGATCCGAAACAGTATCTCGGCATTGACAAAGAAAACGTGCAGGCTACCGAGTCCATTCATGTCCGGTTCCTGTATGATGAGATGGCCTTCCGGTTCATCTATCGCTTTAACGGCGCCCCTTACCGTAACAGCGCGATCACCCCAGCCAAAGGAAGCTCTGGTTATACCCTGTCCAGCTTCGTAACTCTGGGAGCCCGCTAGGTAGCGGCTCCCTAATACAGAAAGTGAGGTAATAGAACAATGATGGATAAAGCTATCATGGATTATAGATCCAGAGTCGTTATGGCTCTGCAGACCACGGCAGCTGCAGCTGATGATTATGTTCTGCCGACCGCCGGTGCCAAGTCTCAGATCCTGCGCTGCATCGTGACCATGGGCGATGCCACCGACCTGGTGCTGACTCCCAAGACCGCTGACGATGCAACGGGCACGAATGCCGCGGCTCTTGCCGCCGATGTGTCTATCTTTAAAGATGGAGTCGCTCAGACTGCTGCCAAGGCATTGACTGTTGGCGATGCTACCGGCAACTTCATTGTAGATTTTGTAATTGACCCGGCAATCATCCCGGCCGGGAAATATATAGGCATGAGTTATGCCAATTCTCATGCCAGCAACTTGATGACCTGCATTATCATCGAGGATGCGGCTTACAAGCCGACTCCTGCTGCTTAGTAGTAAATTGACGGGGCCAGTTGATCTGGCCCCCGCCTAACCAGGGCGTAACGCAAAGCGTATGGATGAAAGTGAGGTAATGATATGTCAACCTTAATTAGATCCAAATGGGTAAGCGGATTACTGGAATTCTTCGGCGTCACGGCTGGGACTACGGTTTTGAAAATTACTGAGTCCGGCATCGAAGCCAATGTGACTGGCAACTTGACCGGTAACGTGACGGGGAATGTGGCTGGTATATTAACTGGCGGCGTGATCGGCATGGCGACAATCGAGAAGGCTGTGGATTATGCGCTAGTAGCCGCTGAAAAAGCCAAACTGGTAATCTCCGCGAAAATGACCGCAGGCGGAAAAACCTTGACCCTTGGACTTGCCGCCGGACAAATAGCATTTGTATATAACCACGGAACTGAAACATACACAGTTAAGAACGTAGCCGGAGATACCGGAACATCGCTTGCAACGACTAAGCTATTATTGGTGGTGGGAAGTGCCACAAACGATGCAAGCACGGTAATAGCCCTAAATTAACCTAAATAGGCCGTCTCTGAACGGGGCGGCCTATTTTTATACCCCATCAAATGGAAAGGGGGAAGGAAGTTGGCTGACAAGGGAAGCGTAACGCTGACCGAGGAAATATTCGGTACAGTGAAAAAGATCACTTTTGACTGGACCGCAGGTACCGGCGCTGATGCTGGCCTGGCTACCAAGACTACTGAAAACTTTTTCAGCGGTGAGATAATCCGCTTGGTAACTGTACCAGCTGCTGCTCCAGATGCACCGGATGATAACTATGATGTGGTCATTAATGATGAAGATGGCACTGATACACTGATGGGTGCTGGTGCCAATCGGGACACGGCAAATACTGAGCAGGTCCTGGCGTCAAGCCTGGGCTGTGTAGCAAATGACAAGTTAAGTCTGAGTATCACTAATGCTGGCGATACCAAAAAGGGTACAGTGTATCTTTATTTGAGGTAGGTGAAAGATATGGGCCTGACATTAAAGACAGCTCCCAAAATTGAACCGTTATCCCTTGCAGAGGTCAAGGCCCATCTGCGCCTGGACTCTGATGACCTGGACAGCGCGGTTACCACCAACCAGAGTATAGCGCCTGCCAGCCACATTGTGGCAGCGGCCTATTCTCTGGAAGGTGCCGCTGTCGAGGTTATAGGTTATCGGGTGTTGGCCCTGCTGGAAGCCGGGGACTGCTCAGCTGGGACCGTGACGGTCAAGCTGCAGGACCGGGATTCAGTCAGCGAATCCTGGGTAGATGTCACTGGCGGAGCATTCGCGGCGGTGACCAGTGCCAACGATAACCTGACCTATGAGCTGGAGTACACTAGTGGGAAACGTTATCTACGGGCGGTAGCCACTGTGGCCACCGGTGCCTGTGTATTTGGAGTATCGATACAGACCTTTGCCGGGGAGACGGCTGAGGATGCACTGTTATCAGCGCTTACCACGGCCGCCCGGGAATGGTGCCAGGACTACCAGAACCGGGCCTATATCACCCAGACATGGGAACTGACACTGGACGCCTGGCCAAGTGACAGCTTTATTGAACTGCCGCTGCCACCACTGCAAAAGGTTAATTCGGTAATCTACAAGGATACCGCGGGGACGTCCACGACCTGGGACGATGATAACTACATCTTCCAGACTGATACGGTTAAAGGCCGGGTTGTCCTGGCCTACGGTTGCAGCTGGCCGACCGAGCAGCTTTACCCAGCCGGCGGGATCATCGTCAATTTTGATTGTGGCTATGGTGATGCTGCTGACGTGCCGCAGACCACCCGGCAGGCCATGTTGTTACTAATCAGCACTTGGTACGAAAATCGTGAGGCCACGACTCCACAGCAGATGCAGGAACCACCATTTGCGGTTAAAGCCTTACTGGGCATGAATCGGGTGATACCGGTATGAGAGCAGGAGAATTAAAAAAAAGAATCACGATTCAGCGGGAGACTTTTGTTAAAGCATCAGGATCCTATGAGCACGTCAGCACTTGGACTGACGTAGCTACAGTGTGGGCAGCAGTCGAACCATTGCGTGGCCGCGAATATTTTCAAGCGCTCGAAACCCATTCGGAGGAAATCATCCGAATCAAGATCCGGTATCGCTCGGGTATAACCAATGAAATGCGTGTCAAATATGGCAAACGCTTGTTGTATATCCAGTCAGTGATTGATGTTAATGAACGGCATCAAGAACTGGAATTACTCTGTGTAGAGAATAAGCCGGCCGGGCCAGGGGAGTGATATTAACGTGGGTCTTGATGTATATGGGGTCGATATCTGGCAGAATGCCGCGGCCGATATTTTACGCGAATACCCCGAAAAGGGTTCTGCATTTCTGACTGCCCAGGGTAAAAAACTGGTCCAGGCCATTAAGCAGCGGACTCCAGTGGGGGACACTCGCAAGTTAAAAAGGAGCTGGAGGCAAAGCAAACCGAAAGAAAGATGGGGGGCAATAAAGGTAGAGGTGAAAAGCCTATCGCCTTATGCGCACCTGATTGAGTACGGTCATAGAATTGTTGCCCGGGGCCCGGAAGAAGAACCAGAGTATTATACTGAACGAGTCTTAGTCAATCGAAGAAGCAAGTCATATTATGCCACACGAAAAAAACGGAAAAAGACTGAACGAGCAGAGCTGGGATTTGTTCCAGGAACGTTTATGCTAAAAGTCAGCTATGACGAAATGGTTGCAGGATGGGATAGGGCAGTTGAGGATTTTTTTGCTGATTTGATAAAGGAGCTGGAGATATGACCGGTTATAACGATATCAGAGATGCGGTTATTAAAGCAGTTGCGCTAACCAATCCCGCGGCAAAAATACATGGGGAAGAGATCCAGCAGGGCTTTAACCGACCTGCTTTTTACATTCAGCTCACCCCCGAAGCTGGGAATATTCTTAACCCTGCGCATCGGGAAAGGTCTATTCTGGTAGATATAGCATATTTCCCACCAGACAATTCGGCTCAAGAGACTCGAGACATGTGGACCATGGCAGACTCTCTGGAACAGACATTCAAGAACAACTTAACCGTTGGAGACCGTGTTTTCTCATTGAAGGAGCCTTCTTCGGAAATAGTGGATCTTGTTTTGCATTTCACCTTCAACCTGGAATTCATAGATAGCTTTGATGCTATAACCCTGGATACAGAATCCGGAGATACCCTTATACTCGTACCTGATGCCCGATTAGAAGGTATTGGGTATACTCCGGAGTCTATTGAGCTCATGGGCGAGCTACAAGCAAAGGAGGAATTATAGAATGGGCCTTCCTGAAATACTGATCAATTTCAAAACTTCAGGATTAACTGCCATTGAGCGCAGCTCCCGGGGCATTGTTGCTCTTATTCTGAAGGATAGCACAGACGTAACTTTCGATGTAAAAGAGTACACCAGCATCGATGAAATCGTTGAAGCAGATTACACTGCGGCCAATTATGATTATATCCTTAAAACATTCCTGGGGATTCCGTCCAGGGTAATAGTCTACCGCATTGCCTCGGATGCAGCCAACTACACTGCTGCTTTAGCGGCCTTGGCCAATAAGAAGTGGAACTACTTGGCTATCCCGGGAATCGAAACCGCAGACGTTGCCACTATATCTACATGGATCAAGGGCAAGCGGGATACTGATCATAAGACCTTCAAGGCCGTGTTGCCCAGTTCTGTGAGTGATCATGAGGGGATTATCAACTTTACTGGCACCGGGATAGTGGTCGGAGCTACAACTTATACTACTGCTCAGTACTGCGCACGGATTGCCGGCATCCTGGCTGGCCTTGCCCTCGACCGAAGTGCAACTTATTACGAGTTGTCGGAAGTGGATGATATCACCGAGACGGCTACTCCTGATACTGACATCGATGCCGGCAAGCTGATACTTGTGAAAAAGACCGGTGGAACCGTCCGGATCGGCCGCGCGGTCAATTCGCTAACTACGACCACGGCAACCAAAGGCGCAGCCTTCAAAAAGATCAAGATCATTGAAGGGGTGGATATGGTCCGGGATGACATCCATGATACTTTCGATGAATCCTATGTAGGCAAAGTAATCAACAGCTATGACAATAAGATTCTGTTCCTGGCTGCTGTCAATGCTTACTTCACGGAGCTGGAGCGCATTGATGTCCTGGATCCGAGTATGGACAATAAAGCTGAGATAGATACTGAGGCCCAGAGGACCTACTTGCAAGCGGCAGGGGTTGACGTTACCAAGCTCAGCGATCAGCAGGTTAAGGAATACAATACGGGATCTAAGGTCTTCGCTTTGGCTACCGCTAAATTCCTGGATGCCATGGAAGATCTCACGTTCACGATTTACATGTAAAGATAGGAGGCAAGGGCTGTTATGGCGACAAACAAAGTACCGGGATACCGGCAGATAAATGGCTCTTTCGGGCAGGTGTGGTGGGACGGTGAGCTTATATTTGAAGTTTCCAGTTTCAGCGCTGAGGTGACCGCGAACAGGGAAAAAGTACAGATGGCCGGTTCCTTAGATGAAGATTCTAAGATTACCTCTCTCAGCGGGGAGGGAACCTTGAAAATCAAGCACGTTTTTACCCGCGGATGCAAAAAATTCCTTGATGCCTGGAAATCAGGGAAGGATCCCCGCAGCCAGTTCGTAGGGAAGCTAGCGGATCCTGACACCAAAGACAGTGGTGCGGAACGCATTGTATTCAACAACGTGTGGTTCAACAAACTTACCCTTATGGAGTTTGAAACCGGAAAGGTATTGGAAAGAGAATTTCCTTTCGGGTACACTCCGAGCGACGTCGACTTCCCCGATACTATACCAGTGCAGGAGGGCTAAAGAATGAAAGCAGTACCTGAAAAAGTTACACTGGCTAAATTGATAGCCGAAGCCGATCAACGTAAGGGTACAGCCAGGGCAGTGCAAGAGTTGTATATTAAAAGCCTGGATGGAACTATAACGATCCAGAAGCCAGACCGGGCACTTTGTTTAGAGGCTTTAGATATGGGGGCTCCGGGAGATCCGTATTTGGTTATGGAGTGCGTAATTGACCCGGACCTCAAGGCTGGTGATCTGCAAAAAGCTTACGGCTGTACGACTCCACTGGAGGTTGTAGACAGTGTATTTGAACCCGGGGAAGTGGCTCAGATAGCCAAGGCCGCAGTAATGTTCGCCGGATACGGTGAAGATTCTGTCCAACTGGTTGAAGACCTAAAAAACTAATCAAGCAACATGACCTCTTTGCAATGTTCCATCATTATATGCAAAGAGGTCATGATATTCATGAGCTAATGAGTCTTTCTGAAACAGAGAAGCTTTTCTATAAGGCTTCCATGGTAATAGAGATTGAAACACTGAACAGAATCGGCGGTGATATGCATGGCTAAAAAGTCAATAGGTGCAGTCCTAACCCTGAAAGATGGTAACTTTAGGGCTAATATGCGGCAGTCTATTGCCGGTTTTGATAAATTCAACGAATTTTCTAAACGTGCGTCCAAGGGTGCCGGTAATTTTGAGCGGTCAGTGCAAAGTGCTGGATCAAAAGCTAAGACATTTGCGAAGGATTTGGCTGGAGGAGCTTTAGCTCTGGCCGGGGTTGGTTCTGCTGCTGGGCTAATCGGCAAGGCGTTTAATGAAGGGGCTGACCTGGAAGGATACAGGGTTACTCTTGATACCGCCATGAAAGATACAAAAAAAGCAGCCGAGACCATGAAGTGGGCTGTACAGTTTGCAAATGAGACACCGTTTGATACCGGTCCTGTAATAGAAGCGACAGCAAAACTGCAGGCATATGGTATCTCTGCAAAACAGGTGCTGCCATCAGTAGGCAATAAGGCAGCCGGCATGAACAAGGATATTATGCAAGCGGTAGAAGCCGTAGCCGATGCCCAAACGGGTGAGCTAGAAAGACTCAAAGAATTTGGTGTCACAAAACAGATGATTGTTGACCAGGGCGCCAAAATAATGCGCGGTAAACAGATCGTCAACAACAAAGGTGAGATAACTGACCAGACGGCCTTCAACAAAGCGCTCTTTTCGCTGATGGATGAACGGTTTGCCGGAGGCATGAGCCGGCAGGCCAAGACATTTAATGGTATTAAGAGTACCATAACCGGTACCATGTCAGTTGCCATGGCTAGAATGGCCGGTATTGCTAAGGATGGCACAGTAAAGGCTGGCAGCGCATTTGATTTACTCAAGACTAAGGCCGAAGAGCTTGGGAGTAGACTGACTGAAATGCAGAAGGACGGTACGTTAGACAAATGGGGGAACCAAGCAAGCAGCGCAATAAGGAGTCTGGTGTCGGGCCTAAGGTTTACCAAAGACCTGATTATAGCGACAAGTCCTCTGATAGCGGCATATTCTGCGGCCTGGGCAGCGCATAGAGCGATAATTATAGCTACGACTATTGCGCAAAGGGCTCATACTATTGCTACGACGTTTTCAACTGGGTGGCTAGCCATTCAGTGTGCAGCAATTGAATACCAAACTGTAGTGGCTGGCGGGGGAAGTAAGGCATTAGGGTTGATCACAGCCGCGCAGTGGCTCTGGAATGTAGCTATGACAGCCAATCCAATCGGCCTGATAATCATAGGCGTAGCAGCATTGGCAGCTGGCATCATCTGGTTATATAAGAACTTCGAAAAGGTTACAGGGGCTATTAAAAGGGCTTGGGGATGGCTAACCAAATGGAAAAAGGACAAAAAAGATACCAATGTTAGCGGTTCCGGAGTGAAGGGGAACGCAATTGGGACTAGCTATTGGCGCGGCGGACTGACTTGGGTTGGTGAGCAGGGCCCGGAGCTGGCCAACCTGCCACCTGGTACCCAAATAAATTCCCATAGTCAGTCGATGTCTATGACCCGGAATCAGCCCAGCGTTGTGATTAACGTGAATGGATCAGGCTTATCAGCTCAGGAAGTGGCTGGCGTAATTGTTCCGGAAATAAAGCTGGCTTTAGCAAATATGTAGGGGGTGAGTGGTCTGGATATCTTTCTTAGTATCAATAATCGGCAGCAGGTAATTCAACTGCCGGTCATCCCCACGGAATTTAAAATTGCCAGGAATATGAGCAATTCTGATTATGAGAGTATCAGTCAAGGTCAGCTGAAACTAATCGGCTTGCCAGGGCTGAGAGGCATCTCTTTGAATAGCTTTTTCCCTGGCAAGGAATATCCTTTCTCGAGATCCTCTGCTTATATGGGGTGGGAGTATGTCAGAATGCTTGAAACATGGCAAGATAGGCGGCTGCCAATACGCTTGGTCATAACTGAAACACACATCAATATGCCTTGTGTTATCGACAGCTTTGAGTATGGGCTGCAGGACGGTAGCGGGGATATATATTATACCCTTGGTCTTCCCGAATTCCGGTTTGTGAAGGTGTGAGAAGATGCACCAGCTTTATTGTGTTACGAAAAACAAGCAATATAACATTACTCCGATAGTTGGCAGCCTGGCGTGGAAGAGCAGTATTGATACCCTAGGGGTCCAACTGGATTTTGAAGTAGCTTTCAATGATGATCGTTACTTCCCGGTTAGTCCGGTGGATATCGGTAGTATGGTAATTCTTCGCAACCAGTATGAAATATTTCGGGGGATCGTAGTTACTGAGGATAGAAACGGGCGACAGCCTAGAACGTATACTGCCTTTGATCCAGCGTTTTATCTTAATAAGAGTAAGGCAATATATCAATTTAGGCAGATGCCGGCTGACCAGGCCATAAACAAGATCCTCGCTGATTTTTCAGTACCAGTCGGCAATATTGCAGCTATGACCGTCCCAATAACCAAAATCTATTCCGGTGATACTGTATCAGATATCATCAAGGATATCATATCCCAGGTGACCACCAAGACCGGGGTTAAATACCGCATGGAGATGCAGGTGAACAAGCTCTATATAGAACTACAACAGAACATGGTTATTACTCCGACATTCCGGTTGGCTAGCAATCTGGCTTCAGCACCAGTGACTGCGGCCATAAGCAATCCAACCCGCAAGCGTTCCATAGAAGAGATGAAGAACAGTATTAAAATTACCTCTGATGACAAGGTCATTGCAGAGGTTAAGGATGATTCCCTGATATCTAAATATGGACTGCTCCAGGAAGTACAAACCGCAGACGAAAATGAAAAAAGTCAGGCCAGAAATACTGCGGCAAACTTACTTAAGGATCTGGGCCGGATATTTGAAGAGAATAGCATCGAAGTGCCTGGTAGTGACGATGCCCGGGCAGGCCGCCTAATTTCAGTCGAAGAACACATTACCGGGATGACCGGCAACTACCTGATCAAGGATGTAACCCATACTCTTAAGGGTGGGATTCATTCCATGCAGCTGAGCCTGGGGGTGGTGTAGTGGATCATATAGTAGAACTGGCCAGGATGCTTAAAGAACGTGAAAACACACCATACTTAGGCCCCATGTTAGGGGTTGTGGTCGCAGCTCCGCCAGATATCTGTGTGAAATTAGGTGACCAGATCCTACTTTACAAAGATGACCTGGTAATTGCTGCCCATGTGCTTTCAGGGTATAAGAGAAAAGCAACCTATACCGGGACGTTTCCAACATCTACAGAGTTAGTCGGCAGCCCATATGAGCACCAGCATTCTGTGACGTCACCAATGTCCGGAGATATTGAAACAACGGACACTCTAGCAGTTGGTGATCAAGTGATACTCATCCCGACTACCAATGCCCAGATTTACTACTTGATAGACAAGGCGGTGGGTTTATGAGCAATATGCTGCCAGACATAGCACAATTGGAGTTCAATACGACAGCTGAGGAATCGGATAGTTCTACTGAGTTAGGAACCTCATACCAGTATGATTTCAATACCGGAGAATTCGTCCTTATAGATGGCAAGCTAGTTACTGTTTCCGATATCGAAGCCATAAAGGTCTGGGTGGAAAAAGTACTTAGAACTGAGCGATTCGTATTTGAAATCTACACTCGGGATGATGGGAATGAATACGGTACAACCCTGGAGGACTTGATTGGATCTGTACTTCCCAGAGCCTTCGTCGAGTCAGAATTAAAACGGGAAATTACTGAGGCTGTAACGCGGCATCCCAAGATAGAGAGTATTTCGAATTTGACTGCTTCCCAGGAAGGATCCTGGTTGGAGATATCATTTGAGATCAACCTATATGATGGAACAACCATCAACCAGGAGGTGGCGGTGAATGGGTAATACAATTACAGAAGTCCGGGCGAGAATGCTCGCGACCATCCCTTCAGGCTTAGATCAGTCTGAAGGGTCTTTTATTTATGACATACTGGCGGCGGCTGCCATTGAGATGGCTACAGCATATGCAGAAGCCAATACAGTACTGGCTAAGGGTTTTGCAGAAACCACAGCCGGCATATACCTTGATTACCGTGCTCATGAACATGGCCTGACCCGCAACGCTGCCACGGCAGCAGCTGGCCAGGTGACAATAACGGGTACTGCAGGGGTAGTAGTACCCACTGGATCATTGTTTGCAACCAACGGTGGTATACAGTTTAAGACAACTTCAGAAGCAACTATCGGGGGAGGCGGAACCATAACCGCAGCAATTGAAGCGGTAGTGGCTGGTATCAGCGGCAATGTACCATCGTCAACGATTATTTTGATACCAGTATCCATTACGGGCGTGACAGCAGTTACTAACGCTTCGGGCACTACCGGCGGCACCGATGAGGAAACCGATGCAGCTCTGTTAGAGCGGTTACTCGAGGCGGTACAGTCTCCCACAACCAGTGGAAACTCCGCTCATTATAAACAATGGGCAAAATCAGTTGATGGGGTGGGGGACGCCAAGATACTTCCGCTTTGGGATGGCAATGGCACTGTTAAAGTGGTAGCTATCGACAGTAACAAAGCGCCGGTAAGTTCGGCGATAGTCGATAATGTGAGCGCTTATATAGAAACAGTACGGCCAATCGGAGCTACAGTAACGGTGGCGTCAGCAACGGGCTTATCTATTAATGTTTCTGCAACACTTACTTTAGAAAGTGGGTATACGGCAGAAGGAGTGCTATCAGATGTAGAGGGTGCTATCACCAGTTATCTTCAGAGCATAGCTTTCAAACAAGATTATGTTAGCTATGCCAGAATCGGCAGCATTCTCCTTGATACTGAAGGCATATTGGACTATGCCAGCCTGACGGTTAACAGCGGGACTGCCAATGTATCAGTAGCCAGCACCGAGGTGGCTATATTGGGGACGGTGACGCTATCGTGAGCAGTTATGCAAATATGCTGACCTATATCCCTGAATATCTTAGAACCAGTCAAGTCATTATCTCTATCCTTAATGCCAAGGGAATAGAGATCGATCAGATAAATACAAATATCGCGGACGTTTTGCTGCAGTTCTATGTAGAAACGGCTACTGCTACGGGTTTAGCTCTCTGGGAAAACTACCTGGGCCTAACCAGTTACAGTGACAAGACTCTGGCCCAGCGCCGGGAACGCATCATATCAAAACTGCGGGGAATGGGAACTGTTACCGTTGCAATGATAAAGAACGTTGCTGAAAGCTTCGTGTATGGTCAAGTAACGGTTACTGAGCATCCAGAGCTATATTCATTTACTATCAAATTCTCAAGCGAATATGGTATCCCCGCTCACCTTGATGATGTACAGGCTGCCATTGAGTTAATCAAGCCGGCTCATTTGGGTGTCGTGTATGAATTTACATACATGAACTGGGACGAATTTGATACCTATAACAAAACGTGGGATCAATGGGATGCATTGAACTTAACATGGATCGAGTTTGAAGCATATCGGGAGGTGAGTTAATTGGGAAGCGCTGCAAAAACTGCAAACTATGAGCTTAATCAATGGACCGGCAATGAGAACCCTAAGCGTGCGGATTTCAACGCAGATAACCTGGCAATAGATCAGGCTCTTACTCCAACAGCGGATCCTGCCATTGCAGATGAGATCACAACAAACGGCCCCTTTAAGTTAGTAAAGTGGGTATCTATATTCGCAAAACTCATAAAGGCCATTACCGGGAAGGCGAATTGGTACACTGCCCCGGCAACCACAATAGAGGCCTTAAATACTGCTATGGGTACCAAAGCTGCAGCCAGTGATCTTACTGCGCATCTGGCTGAGAAAGCGACACTAAGCACCTATGGTCATGTAAAAATCAATAGGGGTTCTAGCGACGTTGTGCCAGCCTGTACGACCGGGAATATCACCCTGTATGTTCGCACTGAT
>JAAYCK010000167.1 GCA_012729835.1 Syntrophomonadaceae bacterium | reverse complement strand
TGCCTGAAGCCAGTTTGGTAGGCTCCAATCTGATTGCCCTAATACAGCCAGGGGAAAATAATGAATTCTGAATTGCTTTTCTTGGTTATCGAGAAGATCATACGCCCATTTCTGCCAGCCATATTCAAAGGCTTCATCATATTCTCCTTCCATAAACTTATCAATTCTGAGAAAGTAAAGATAACGGCTGTACCTATTGGGTAATTCGATATCCGGTGCATGAAAAACATAGTACATTGCTGTCAAACGCTGTTGACCGTCCAATACTATATGTTGTCGGTCACTTTTTCCGGAGTAACCATATATTGGTTGACACGCTAGGGATTCGAAATTTTCATTTTTCCCTTTCCAAAGCAATAAGCTGCCAATATAATAATCAAGGAATATCGATCGCATTAAATCCCTGACATCCCAAGGTTTCCATTCAAAATCGCGCTGAAAATCAGGAATAACAAAATGACCGTCTTTGAGGCGTCTAATAAGGCTGATCAGGCTAACATGATCGGGTTTCTGCGCATCTTTCATTGATTAATCATCTCCTGAAATAATTTTGAATGGAATAAGAAATTGTTTCTAATATTGCGATTATTTTTCTCTGATTAACAGGTCATCTAATTCATAGATTGCCGAAACACCTTCGGCAGCCCAAACAGACCAGCTTATTTCTTTGTTCATGGCATTATCCGATTCATATGTGATAATCGGCTCATCATTAACAAAAAAAGAAAGGTTCTTCCCTTCGATGATGGCTGTAATGGTGTTTGGACGATCCCACCTTATGGCGCTGTGCGATCCATATTTTAAATTGCCAATAAAATCGTTTGCCGTTGGCCCCACATATGTCAAAAAATAATTACCCTGATTATCTATGCTGAATTCATATCCGTTTAGGTAATCTCCTCGGACAATAATTCCCCAGTTGCAATTTTTATAGTTGCTTTTTATCTCTCCGGTTATTGTAATAATGTAGTCTTGTGCGTCTGCGAAATTTAAGGCTGTATAGAACCCTGATTTGTACCCGGTCGCATTCTTGCTACTGTAATCAATAATATATTTACCATTAGAAATTGAAGTAGATAAGCCCATATCTAAGTCATTACCAATCCACCATTGGTTTTTATTGTTTTCAAAGGTGTCACAAAAAATTGTTTTCCATTCCTTTTTCATATCCAGCTCAATATTACATATTTGTGCTGTGGGTTTAGCTGTCTTGGTTGGAGAAGGAAAAAGGGTTTTTTGAGCTGATTGTGTTTCACGGATAGCTCTTTCAATATCAGCCTGACTGGGTGGCAGGCATCCAGTAAATAGAACCATAATTGCAACAACAATCAGGCTTGATATCCAAAATTTCCTCATTTTGTCCTCCTAATTGATTTTGAGGTTTGCGGTAATACTAATCTTTGTTTTTGAGACTATGAAATATTCTATACGATAAGCAAATGTAAATCAAATAAAATTTCCTGAACTTCCAAACCGCACTACGCTCGCATCACTATACTTATAAACAGGAAATATTCAAGGAATTACTTATAATAATTAATTAAGAAATCTAAGTCCAACACCAGTCATTGGCCTGTTTCGATCTGCTCCATGGCCTCCCTGGTTAAAGGGGGAGAGGGCTCTTTGACAAGTTAACTTGTTAAGTTCGGGATTGCTTCCCCTAAAGGGGATGGTTCCCAATCGCCAAAGGGCGGCTGGCAATGACACACAAGCAAGGTCCGTGTCGTAATGACAAGAAAATAAATTCAGATGTCCAAATTTGGACTCCCTTACATCCCCCTCCTCTAAAGAGGGGGGAAAGGATCATGGCGAGGACGAGGGCATCAGCCTATGATTCGACAAGCTCAGCATGCGTTCCGCCAACAATGGACGAGGAGCCCTAAACCGAGACTCTTCGCCTGCGGCTCAGAGTGACAAAACCATTTTTTCGTCGAGATTTTCGAGAGGTCCGTTTCAATGCCTGACTTTTAACGCTTGCCTTTACCCTTTTCCCTTTAACCATTCACGTCTCGCTATCTGGGGGTTGACGGTGAAAGCAATCATACCCTCACCCCTGGACCTCTCCCTTTCTTATGGGAGAGGGGACTTTTATTGCGTCACCTTGAATGAACGGTAGCCGGACCAGGCGCCCTTTTCCCCGTAGACGTTGATGGAGCGCGCGCGCCAGTAGTAGGTCACGCCGGCGGGCAGCGGGGAAGTGGTGTATTGCGTGGCGCCGTTGACGGTGGGCTGGGCGACGATGCTGGCGCTCTTGAAGGTATAGGCCCTGGCAATCTGCAGCTCATAACCGGTGGCGTAAGGCGCGGCCAGCCAGCTGAGGGTGGGGGTGGCGTCGGTGGTGCTGGACTTGTTGGCGGGCAGGGACAGCTTGGGCGCGGCGGGGATGGGCGCCATAATCTCGATGGCGCGCGCGGCGCTCCACTCGCTCCAGTTGCCGGCCGCGTCGCGCGCGCGCACCTGCCACAGGTAATGGCCGATGGGCTGGGTGGGCGGTTTGTGGTAAAGCACGCTCAGCTCGGGCGAGGTGTACAGCACGCCGCCCTGCGGGGTGGTGGTGCGGAACTCATAGCGCGAGGCGCCGGAGGATTTATACCATTTGTAGGTGGGCGTGCCCTTGTTGATCTTGTTGTTGGATGGGGTGTAGAGCGCGGGCGGCTTGGGCGCGACGTTGTC
>JAAYCK010000168.1 GCA_012729835.1 Syntrophomonadaceae bacterium | reverse complement strand
ATAAAGTTATCCGAAAACCCGGTTACGGATACCGCTGCCGGTGTTTTTCCCGTCAGGTTTCTACGCTAAATCCTATCTTTGCTCCCTCTGAATAAGCACGCTCAAAATGAATGATCCTAACCTGACCGGCAGAATACAGAAGTCGATAATGACTGCCTTGCCCAAAGGCCTGAAAACCGCCTGGTGGCTGATAAAAATTACCGTCCCTGTTTCGCTGGCTGTGATGCTGCTCGACCATTACGGCATCCTCAGCCTGGTCGCCGGTTATACCAGTCCGCTGTTCAGCCGGCTGGGGCTCCCCGGCGCTTCCGCGGTGGTTTTTATCACCAGTATTTTTACCAATATCTACTCGGTGGTAGCCATCCTGGCCATGCTTGACTTTCCGCTGCGCGAAGGCACCATACTGGCAGTGATGTGTTTGATTTCCCACGGGTTCCTGATTGAGTCGGCGGTAATGAAAAGGACAGGTTCATCCGTGGCACGCATGGTGCTGGTGCGTTTAACGGGAAGTTTTCTGGCAGCCTGGATGCTGAACCTGGTAATGCCCGGCAAAATGTCTGAGATTCCCCTGCTTGTATCCGGATCCGATATTGGTCTTACAGCGGCGCTGCTTCACTGGCTTACCTCCATCACCTCCACAGTATTGAAGATTCTGGTGCTGGTGAACCTGCTGCTGATCGCACAACAACTGATGGAGGAATTCGGATGGATTGCGGCCATCAATAACCCATTGGGACCGGTGATGAAAGTCTTTGGATTGCCACGCAGTGCCACCCTTTCGTGGGTGGTAGCCAACCTGATCGGCCTCGCCTATGGTTCGGCCATCATGATCGATCAGCGTGAAAAAGGGCGGATGAGCCGCAGCGATGCCGATCTGCTCAATCATCATGTAGCCGTTTCGCATTCACAGCTGGAGGATCCCCTGCTTTTTATTACCCTTGGCTATGCCCTGCACTGGCTGATCTGGCCCCGGATGCTGATGGCCCTGCTGGCGGTATGGCTCCGGAAACTTGAACTGCGCTGGTCGCGGCAACGCGCCTGTCTGCCGGAGCCGGTCTAATCCGGCTCATTTGCAGACAGTAACCTGATCAGCGCGGTGAGGCGCTCCTTCAGTTCGGTCAGTTCGCCGGCTTTCAGGTCTCCTTTCATCAGCTGGTTTACCAATGCTTCGGGAATACGCGCAGCCTCCTCCTGCATGGCCCTTCCCTTGTCTGTAAGCTCAATCATCACCTTCCGTTCATCTTCCGGAGAACGCTTCCGCTCAATCAATCCCGTCTGCTCCATCCGCTTCAGCAGCGGCGTGATGGTGTTGGTATTGAGAATAAGTTTTCTGGCTATATCGGTCACGGGCAAACGGTCGTTTTCCCACAATATCATTAGCACCAGATACTGGGGATAGGTGATTCCCAGCTTTTCAAGATAGGGCTGATACTCGCGCGTAATCAGGCGGGAAGCCGCATATACGGGGAAGCAGAGCTGATTTTCGAGTTTAAGTTGTTCGTAGGCCATGGTAAACGGATTTAAATTTACTTCACCGGAAACAGGCAGTAGAGCTTCCGCCCGTGCTCTGGCAAAGTTAAGCAATGAATGGGTCGCAGGCGACGGAATTTTCAGGAAATGCCCAGCACCTTCCTGATGTGCGGCTCAAGGTCAGCGGGT
>JAAYCK010000169.1 GCA_012729835.1 Syntrophomonadaceae bacterium | reverse complement strand
TCGCGCTCATCTCCTCCATGCTCGAGGAGACCTCCTCCGCCGCGGCCGCCTGCTCGGTCGCGCCGCTGGACATCTGCTGCGCCGTCGACTGAAACTCGTTCGCGCTGGAGGCCACGCTGTCGGAGGCGCTCTTAACATCGACCACCACCCGCGAAATCGCCTCGACCATCTGCTGGAGCGCCTGCATCAGTTTGTCCTGCGCCGAACGCTGGCTCACGCTTACCATAAGGTTGCCGTCTGCCAACTCCGTGGCGGTCATCGTAATTCCCTCCAGAGCGTCGATCAGCTGGTTGAGGTTGTTCTTTATCTCGTTGAAATCACCGAAATACTCATCGGTGATCTTGGCGGGGATATCCCCCTGCGCGATACGATCGATATACTCGGCCGCGACGTTCAGGGGACCGATCACCGCGTCAAGCGTGCTGTTAAATCCGAGTATCACATCCTTGAAACCTCCCTTGAGGTCCTTGGGATCCGCGCGCTTGGCGAGCTTACCCTCGGTGGCCGCCTGCGCCAGCATGACCGCCTCGTCGACCATGGCCCTCAGGCTCTCCATCATTTTAATAAAGGATGGTATCAGCCTGTCGCCCTCGGAACGCCTGCCGATTTTTTTATAATCCTCAAGGTCCTTGAGGCTCCCTTCCGAAATATTGACCGCCGTGTCGATGATATGGAGCAGCCTCTCGCGGACCAGGTTGACCGCATCGGCGATCTGCGCGAAGATTCCCAGGTACTGTCCCTCGACCTTCGCACTGAGGTCGTTATCCTTCATCTTTTGCAATACGGCATTGCCTTCCACCAGGCCCGAAAGCCCGTCGATACAGGCGTTGATATTGTTCTTGATCTCGTTGAAATCACCGCGGTATTCGTCGGTGATTTTCTTCGGGATCTCGCCTTTGCCTATACGGTCCACGTATTCGGCCGCCACGTTCAGGGGCCCGATGACCGCGTCAAGCGTCGCGTTAACCCCTTCCACGATCGGTCGGAATTCGAAATTGATTTGCTCCGGATCGGCCCTGGTATCGAGCTTGCCGCCCACGGCCGCGTCGGTCAGGCGCTTCGTTTCGGAGAGAAGCGTCGAAAGAATCCGCGCGATGTTTCGGTACAGGAAGAGCCCGAGCCCGAGGGCTATGATCACACCGAGCACGCAGATCAGAATGGTCATTATGGTCGAGTTGCGCGCGAGCGCCGTGTTCTCGTGCGCCCTGTCCATCGCCTGTTTCGAATTATGCTCGAGGAGTTTGGTCAGCAGGGGGGGAAGTTTCGCACCCTGGGCGCCGGCCTCGCCGAGTATGCGGATGGCGTTATTCTTATCGTTAGCGTTAACGTATCGCAGAATTTCATCCCGCAACTGGTTATACTTTATAAGCTCGGTCTTAAACGTTCCGATAATCTCCTTATCTTCGGCTGATTTCGCCGCAGATTCATACTTTTTCAGCGCTGCGTCCCACTTTTTATCCACCTCGGCAACATCGGCCAGCCGCTGGCTAACGTCGCGGTTCAGGAGGAACTTTTCATAAATCGCCACGATCACGACAATCCTCATATTGAGGACGCTCTCCTGCAGTTCCGACACCGCTCCCAGGCCGAC
>JAAYCK010000127.1 GCA_012729835.1 Syntrophomonadaceae bacterium | reverse complement strand
TGTTTTAAAACATCGTTGTCTATAGACGGATAAAACTTAGATATATCCATTTTGAGGCAATACTTGGTATTCCTTCGGTCGTTATTAAGCCATTTTCTTAATGTTTTCTGGCCTAAACTCGTACCTCTTCCTGGTACACTGCCGCAACTGTATGGATACATACCTTGCATTATTATGGGCTGTATTTGCAACATTAATGTCCAATGAATTATTTGATCGGGATAAAACCTTGGTTTATAAATAGTTCTTATCTTCCCACTAGAGCTATCTTGTATTGTCTTGATAATATAAGGGGAAGGCTTATATTGTTTATTAAGCAACATATCTTGAATCTTTTCTGCATAGAATTTTATGTTATCCAATATCTTCTTAACCCGTTTTTGTTCTCTCTTTCCCAAAGAGGCTTTCATTATCGCTACTACTATATTGTTGATATTGCATATCTTGTCATAAATATACCCTGTTCGTTTCAACCTTTAATCCACCTTCTTATTAACCTCAAAGTTTTTCGAGAAACCTACTAAACTCTGCTCTTTACGGTCTAATTTTCACCAAGCGGTGAGGAATATAGAGTGCATTATATAAAAATTTTAATTTTTTGTTAATAAGAGTCTGCCCGCCATTATTCACGTTCGTGTTCGAAGACGTGTTGTTCAAGTTCCAGTAGGAAATCCCTGCATTCATACCAGAGTTCCAGTTACCACCGAAGTGGGCGAGCACGCACCTTATATCCCTAAATCTTTTATTGGGGGCTGGCCGCCCCCAAACCCCCGCTAAAGAGGTTTTTTAAGAAGCCGCCCGCCAAGAGACACGCCCGAGGGCGAAGACGCGAAGGTCAAGCCCCAGAAGGAAAGCCCCGCAGACATACCAGAGTACCAGAAACCACCGAAGAGGGCGATTCTTTGTCCTGCGTCTTGGTAATAATTGTCGCAGTAGTATTGGGTTTCTCCGTTCGATATTACTGCAACCGGAAACTCAGCGAATGGGAAAGTAGCGTCAAATCCCATTTCTTTTACATAGTTAGTAGTGTTTGCGTTAACATAGTTTAATTGTTCGTATGGACTGGCAAAAACATTGCTTGCATAACTTACAGCATTTTTACATATCCAGACTTGCCTGTCAGTTATGTTTACCCCGTCCACAAACTGCCACATGTCCCCAAATGGAGATTCAATTCCACGGTATACACATGGATACTTCCCGTCATTCGCCACAATGCAACCGCTAGAAGCGGCTATTTGACTGCTAAATCCATTTTTCCATGCAGTATTAAGCATAAAATCGTTAACAGCCACATTGATTGTGTCTCCATCGAAAGTGATTGTTGTTTGCCCCGCCTCTGGCGTGTCTACTTCAATTTCAGTAATAGTGCGCCCGTAAGTATTAGGCAGACCGGATATTGTCGCATCAGCAAGATGAATGCTTATAGTTTGCCCAACACAATAGTTGGCGCCGGTAGCATTTGTCACAATGATTGTATTGCCGGTTTCGGTTGCAGCAACAGCTTTATCAGTTGCATCATAACGACCGTTCGTAAATCCCACCATAACGCTCTGTATGTCAAGCGTAGCAAACTCAACAATCATTAAAGTCCGTAACATATCAACCGCATGAATATCGAGTTGCTGATAGCCCGCTAAGCCGCCAGCATTATTATTGGTTGCGTAAGTGCGCATATTAACAATGTTTGTATTCGATAACGGATAAACATCAGGAATAGATTGTAATTTATTGCCCGCACCCAAACTGCCTTTATATTTCCCCACGTCAATATATGGCAATTCCGCATTGGTTGAGAAGTCCCAAAAGCACCAAGGAAGATAAAAGCCAGGGTACTGAGTTTTCGAAATCTGCCAGGTTTTAAAACCCGCACCATCCGTCTTTCTTATATAAAACTTAGGAATGCGAATGAAAACGTTGCCCAAAGAATCCGTTACTTCACCAATTTCTCTGTAAATCTCTGCATTATCAAAGTCATTGTTAGCAAATGCGCCGTCTATACCAACAGCCGCGCTCATTCCTATCGCATCATGCGTGCGCGTAAGTGCAGGATTTTCTCCTTTATCCCAATAAACGCCATAAATTTTTCCAAAATCTAGTTCTCTTAATCGCTTATCTGTGTATTTTTTCGCCTCATTTAAACTCCAAAGACTCATCTACTCCACCTCCACCCAAGCAGAACCGTTCCAATATTTAGTAGTCATTTTATGAGTAGTGGTATTGATTTCTACACCTAAAGCCAATTTAGCAGGGTCAGCAGGTGCTGGTGGAGTATCTGTATTGAGCCACCCATACTCAGGAATACTTCCCGATAGCTTAACAGCTTGACACCCGTTGGAATCTATAACCCCTCCCGGCAAACTGATTGCCAAAGGCACAGCTTGTGCAACCGCTGTTATAGTACCGCTTGTATAGGCTGTTATATCAGCTATAAGATAACTTAGTCCAATAACATCAAGAAGATATATTCCATCGGTTGTTGCAGTATAAGA
>JAAYCK010000126.1 GCA_012729835.1 Syntrophomonadaceae bacterium | reverse complement strand
GTTCATAGGAGGCTTTAAAAATGCCCTGTTCGGAGGTGAGGGATTGTTCATGGCTACCCTGACCGGGCCTGGGTTGGTATATTTGGAAAGTCTGCCTCTATCCCGCCTGGCGGATCGTATCCTGTCCGCCAGCCGCCTCCATAATGTCGGTGAGAACAAGAGCATAGGAAGCAGTATCCTGGGAGATTTGCTGAACGGCGATTGATCAGTGTTAGAATCACAATTGATTTTAACAAATACCCGTATTTTATCGGGCTGAGCCCTGTGTATTGCAGGGCTTATTGCGTATTACGAACACGTGCTTTATATTGTTTGGCGATGACGTCCTTTGATAACATGAGACTGTAAGTATTTTTGACACAAGGGCTGATAATCAGGAGGTGTTGTGATAATGGGCAAGATCAAGAAGATTTGTCCGCATGTTTGGCAGGTAGGCGGCGGCAATCTTTCACGTGGTGAGGACTGCTGTGTATATTTCGTGGAAAGCGAAGGAGAAGGTGCCATAATCGATTGCGGTGCGGGAGCCAGTGCTGGGATGATTATGGATAACATAAAGTCAGGGGGATTTAATCCGGATTCTATCCGTTACATTATAATTACACACGGACACATCGATCATATCGGTGGCCTGCATACTATTAAAGATGAAACACAAGCCAAGGTGGTTGCCCATCAACTGGAGCTGCCGGCCGTCGAGGAGGGTTTGCCCCATTTGACCGCTGCCGCCATGTACCGGGTGAATTATATTCCGGTCAAGGTGGATGTAGTTTTATCTGGAGATGATTCGATAACTCTGGGTAATCTGACCATTAATTGTCCACATACCCCGGGTCATACCCCGGGCGGCATCTCTCCATATGTGGATATCGACGGGCAGAGAGTCCTCTTTGGCCAGGATATCCACGGACCTTTTAGTAAGAGCTGGGGCTCAAATATGAATGACTGGCGCAAATCCATGCAAAATCTCTTGGACCTGGAGGCAGACATACTTTGCGAAGGGCATTTTGGTATATATTCACCTGGCAGGGAAGTCAGGAAATATATTGAGGGCTATCTGAAACAGTATTCATAATGATTATACAAAGAATATTAAACAGCAAATAGTATATTGCCGAAGGCATAAAAGCCATAGGCTTTTAAATCTCGTAAAGGAAGTAAAATGCATGAAATAAAGTAATATATAAAATAAAAATTGTAAATATAAGATGACTAATATATAATTGTGTCGTAATATTACGGCACAATTTTTATTAAGGAGGATGGGAAATGAAGAAAAGGACTCTGGCGTTACTACTGGTACTGGCTCTCTCAATGTTGATTATGGTGGGTTGTTCGCAAACCAAGAGCGGTGATGCAACCAAGCCGTCAGTCAGCGGGGTCGGAACTGCTACAGACGGAAGCGAAATCGCTATTGAAAAGGCAACCATGACGTTTATCAAGGACTACGAAGCAGGTGGCTACCAATTGGTCTCAACCGAGGATTTGAACACATGGGTCGGCGAGAAGAAAGATATGATCATAGTTGACACTATGCCGGCTGACTTCTTTGCCAAAAATCATATACCGGGAGCAGTGAACGCGGAACTGCCCAAAACTGGCATGGCCGATGCCACGGATGAGCAGAAGGCAGCATTCGTAAAGCTCTTAGGCAATGACAAAGAAAAACCCATTGTGGTTTATTGCGGTTTTGTCGGATGTGCCAGAAGTGATGTGGGAGCGGTCCTGGCCCTTGAGGCCGGTTTTAAGGATGTTTACCGGGTACCCGGTGGCTTTGTCGCCTGGCAGGAGGCTGGTTACAGTATTGAAAAATAGTCGTATCAGAAGTGTTGCCAGCACGATATTATTGTTCTTGATAGCCTTATCAGTATCAGCTTGTTCCGGGTCAAGTGCTTCTTTCATCACTAAGGAAGTTAATCCCCAAATCGATGTTTTTGGGGTGCAACTGATGATGGACGAAGCCAAAGTAAAAGGGTTGCTGGGTGACCAGGGCGAAAAGGCCATGTGTGTATATGGTTATGAGTATGAGTATGCCGATAAAGATATCAACATTGGTTATAACTCGAAAAGTAACCAGGTACGCAGGATTACCAGCAAGAATCCGGAGACCTCGATTTTCGGAATAAAACCCGGGACGAAACTGGCGGAGGCTTATCAGGTCTTAGCGGCCAATGGTTTTATAGAGTCAGCCGATTCCAAGTATAAGTACTCCAAAGAAAATATCATCATTTCTATAATTTCTATGAAGAGTACTAATGCCGACGGAATAACCATAGAGATCGAACCGGAACAATAATTTATAATATCAGACAGCCCCAACACCTATTGTCGGATAGTTGTTGGGGCTTGTTTTTACGGAAGTATTATAAATAGTTATTGGACCAATAACTATTAATTTAGTAGACTTAAGTTTAACGAAATAGTATCAGGGAGGTTGGTAATCGTGAAACAAAAAAGGGCACTGGTTGTGTTTGTGCTGCTGGGGTTATTGATCAGCATGGTCGGCTGCGGTGGAAGCAAGACCTCAAACACACCGGAAAAGACCAGTAAAGAAAATCCTGCTGTGGTCCAAATGGACGCGCAAAAAGCGACTTTGATGGTTGATGTACAGTGGCTGAAAGATAACCTGGATAAAGTTGATGTTATCGATGCCCGGGTCGAAAAGGACTATACCAACGGACACATCCCCGGAGCAGTCAATGCCACCTGGCAGAGCCTGTGCGATATGCAGGGCAAACCCGGTGAGGTCGGCTGGGGTGTGGCGCTGCCTCAGGAAGAATTGGCAGCTAAGATCGGTGCTTTGGGAATCTCCGGAGAAAAGCCGGTTATCGTTTACGCCCAACCGCCCGGCTGGGGGGAAGAAGGCTGTGTTTTATGGATGCTGAAAATGGCGGGAATAAAGGATGCCAAAATGCTGGACGGGGGTTATGCGGTCTGGCAGACAGCCGGCAACGAAACCAGCAAGGACGTCGTAAAAGCTACAGCTGTTCCATTTAAGATCGACAACGTGGATGAAAGTCTGACGGCCAGTACGGACTTTATCAATAAGAACCTGGGCAAGATCAGGATCGTCGATTCACGCTCGGAAAAAGAGTACAAAGGTGCTACCGATTATGGCGAGGCCCGTGGCGGACACTTACCGGGTGCGATAAATATACCTTTTGAGAGTATGTTCAACCAGGATAATACTCTTAAAGATTTCGATCAGCTAAGTCAAATCTTCCAGGATGCCGGATTGAAACCGGGTGATGAGATCGTAACCTATTGTACGGCGGGGATACGCTCAGGTTATATGGCCCTGGTGATGCGGGCGGCAGGCTATGAGAATGCGCGGAATTATGATGAATCATTCTATGAATGGGCGGGGAATAAATCGCTTAAGGTAGAAAAATAGTATCATTTGTTTGCAGCAAAACAAGCTGCCAGTTTCGTGGTTGAGTAACTGGCAGATTGCCTTTTCAATGCAAGACAATACCAGAGACAGGTAGCGAGCTATGTCAAAAAACACCATCAATATTCTTTTGCGAAGTAGTGTATCTATTGCCTTACTGCTCTGGCTGGCATTGACTATAGATTGGTTCCAATTGGTGTCCAGCCTGCGGATGGTCACAGGAATATGGATAATAGCGGCCATTATTTGTATCGTATTGTCTATTGCTATAAGCACATGGAAATGGCAAGAGGTATTAAAAGCGCAGGGCATGGAGCTACCCTGGCAGGAATTATGGAATGCTTACTGGGAAGGCCAGTTTTTCAACAATTTCTTGCCTTCCAGTATTGGCGGTGATGCCATGCGCATTGTCCGGGTCGGGAAGCTCAGCGGTGATACAGCCGGAGCCACTGCTTCAGTAATTATTGAGCGGATCCTGGCTACGATAGGCTTGTCTGTCACCGGTATCATGGGAGGCCTTATGGTTAGGCATCCAGATTACCGGATAATATCGATATTTGCCGCCCTCATAGTGCTTTGTACATTTTTAATGATGATCATAATCCAGGGACGACTGCCGGCCTGGATCGAAAAACACTCTGGCCGAATATCCAACTTTTTGAAAGGTATGCAGGTCCACGGAAACCGTATCCAGGGCAAGGGATGCCATATGATCAAGGTATTATTATTGTCGGTATTTTTTCAAGTTGCGGTGGTAGGCGTGAACTACTGTATTTTTCAGGCTTTGCATATTAAGTCAGTAGGTATACTGGAGGCGCTCTATATTGTTCCCCTGGCTTCGGTTGCTGCTATGTTACCGGTAGGCATCAATGGATATGGATTAAGAGAAGGAGCCTACGTAGCTCTATTGGGTATGTTTTCTGTCAACCGTGGTGTCGCCTTTGCTGCGTCTTTGCTGTTTGCTTTTCTGGTTAGTTTGTGCAGTCTCTATGGGGCATGGGTCTGGCTTACTCATAAATCGAAAGAAGTGATGACGAATGAGTAATACTGCTATAAGTAAAATAGTGCAGGAACAGATGAAACAGGGTAAGAATTGCTGTCAGGCAGTTATTATCGCTGCCAGTGAGGTCTATAATATTCCCCTGCAAACAGATATCATGGCTGCGGCATCTATGTTTGGTGGAGGAATGGGTAGTGGTTGTAGTTGTGGAGCCCTTACTGGTATGATCATGGCTTCGGGAGTATTCGAGCAATATGGCTCACACCCGCTGGGCGACAAGCTGCCCGGGGAACTGCATGATGAGTTTAAAAACCAGTTCGGAGCCACCTGCTGCCGGGTAATAAAGTCTCGTCGCGGCTCTCTGGCCAATATTGGCAACCGTGCCTGCATTGAACTCACCAGTAAGGCAGCAGATTTACTCATCCATGAGTGGGAGGGCATACTGGATGCGGGCGGAACCGCGACTATCAATAATCATACCAACGTTAAATGAAGAAGACATTATCGAGGGCCTGCTGCAGGAGCTGCTTTCAATACCTGATGTTCAGGTGATCGTCAGTGATGGTGGCAGCAGTGATGATACCTGTGCTATCTGTGCAAGATATCCAGTCCTTCTGGTGGAATCGAGCCGAGGACGTGGCCCGCAATTTAATGATGGTGCAGCTTCAGCTTCTGGGGAAATTCTATTATTCATGCATGCCGATTCGCATATCGAACCATCATTGGCAAATGAAATATATCAGGCAGTTGATTTAGGAAATAAATGGGGCTGCTGCACCCTCACATTTGACAACCGGGCCTTGATTTTCAGGTTGATTGCCTGGCAGTCCAACCTGCGGGCGCGTCTCTTCAGTATGTGTTACGGCGATCAAGGCATATATTGTACCCGGGAGCTTTTCTTTGAGGCTGGCCAGTATCCTCCAACCATATTTCTAGAGGATATTGGCCTATCAGATCGCTTAAGACGAAGAAGCCCGGCCTGGATGCTAAAGGGTACTATTGAAACAAGTTCGAGAAGGTTTTTAAAGCACGGTGTATTCCGCACCATAATAAAGATGCAGATAGCAAAGATTTTGTATCGTCTTGGGGAAAAACCCGAAAAAATAATGAGATGGTATGACGGACATCCGGGTATTGAGGTTTAAAATGAAAACTGCCGTGATTATCATGAGCCGTATCCCTGAACCAGGCTCCACCAAAACCCGCTTGATGAACACCATCAATGGACATGAATGTGCGGAGTTTCACCGGGCCTGTCTGAGAGATATATGCCGGGCGGTGCGCAATTCCGGCATGGAAGCCTTTTTATATTTCACTGGAGATCAGAATAGCGTTCACGAAGGGAAATGGCCCAACTCACACACGGACCTGTGGGGGTTAACCGCGGCGGATTATGCGTATTTTACAATGCGCCGGCAAAAGGGAGCTGATCTGGGAGAACGCATGTTAAACGCCGCTCATGATGTGCTGGCTCGCTATGATAGCGTGATACTTCTCGGAAGTGATATGCCCGTTCTGAATCCCGGCTTACTTGAGGAAACCCGGAAAAGACTGCATGAAAATGATTTGGTCATTGGCCCGGCCGAGGACGGGGGTTATTATCTCCTCGGCTGCAAACGGGTCCATGCGGAATTGTTCAAAGATATACCCTGGGGTACCGGAAATGTTTTGCATTTAACAATACAGGAGGCTGAAAAGCGGGGTCTTATCTGCACATTGCTTCCAGCTCATTCCGATATAGATACCTGGAATGACCTGGTATCTTTTTACGAAAAGGGTCTTATCAATAAGGAATACTGTGATTTGGATTCATATATTTACGCAGCAATGCTTATCGGGAAAGCAAAGCAAATGGAGGGATCGTATTAAAATGGATACAGGAATAAAGAAAATAATTGATGAGGTCTTGTCGGGTCGGATAATTGAAAGTGATGAGATAAGAACGCTATATGCAGTAACTCTGTTCAGCGAAGAATTTTTTTATATTCAATGGGCGGGCCGGAAAATGAGTGAGGAATGTTCCGGGGGGCTTGCCGAAGTACATGGTCAGGTGGGAGTAAACAGTGGGCCTTGTACCGGCAATTGTGCCTTTTGTTCCTTCGCCGCTGCCAATAAAGTGTTTGTTGAGCAAAAAGTTGAAGTGACAGAGGAGATCATAAGAAAATGCCTTACACTAATGAAGAATGGAGCCAATGCCATATATCTGATGTCTACCGCTACTTTTAGTTTTGATCGATTTCTTGAGATCTCCAAGCTTGTTTACCGGGAGTTGGGCGGTAGTGTACCTATGATTGCCAATGTAGGTGATTTTGATTATGAGATAGCTCTGGATTTAAAAGCAGCTGGTTTTACCGGGGTATATCATGCGATGCGGATGGGGGAGGGACAAGCTACCCGTATTGATCCGAAAAAACGCTTGGGTTCGTTTGCCGCTGCTCGAAAAGCTGGATTGATCCTGGGCAACTGCGTGGAACCGATTGGCCCTGAGCATACCCTGGATGAACTAGTGGAAAAGACTATATCGCCCGGGAAGCTCAACCGGTCTTCAGTGGTGCCATGCGTCGAATAAGTATTCCTGACACTGAATTAAGTGTGCACGGAATGATCAGCGAGGTCCGGATGGCTCATATTCTGGCCGTCGTCCGACTGGCTATGGGGTATAGTATTCCCGGCAATTGCACGCACGAACCTAATGCGGTGGGAGCGCAGGCCGGAGCGAACCTGCTTTGGGCGGAAGCTGGCGCAAATCCTCGTGATATAGTGGAAGAAACAGAGGCTAACCGGGGATTTGATATGAAAAAGTGCCAAAATATATTAGCAGAAGCAGAATGGCAGGTACTTAAAGGGCCATCACGATTCTTTACCAGGTAGGGTCTTTAGATCGAAGGGAGTCGTATTATGAAAAACAGAATCTGGAACAGCATCTGGTTCAAAGTTGGGATCCTGGTTGTCCCGGTGCTGCTGTATTACACCGCAGACCCGGTAAGGCAAACGGTCAACCAGGCGATCTTCATTATATCCATGGTAAATGTTCCTGCTGCCCGGGAATATATCCTCTCATTCGGAATATGGGCTCCGATCGTTTCCTTCCTGTTAATGATTCTGCAATCATTGCTGGCTCCCTTGCCGGCATTTATAATTACCTTTGCCAATGCCGGGTTGTTCGGATGGGTCAAAGGGGCAATACTATCCTGGACCAGTGCCATGGCCGGAGCGGCATTGTGCTATGCTATCGCCCGTTTATATGGCCGATCACTGGTAGAAAAACTCACCAGCCGGAACGCCTTAAAAGAGGTAGATGTATTCTTCGAACGTTATGGCAAGTGGGCGGTTTTGATCGCACGTCTGCTGCCTTTCGTCTCGTTTGATATAGTAAGCTATGCAGCCGGTCTCACCGCCATGGGTTTTTGGGAGTTCTTCTGGGCTACCGGCCTGGGGCAGCTACCAGCTACCATAATCTATTCTTATGTCGGCGATATGCTGGTAGGGAGTGTCAAGACCTTTGTTTTTGGCCTGCTGATATTATTTGCCCTGAGTGCCGCAATAATGATGGGGCGGCAAATATGGCAGGAGCGGCATAAGGCAATATGAACATACTAGAAAAAGGATTTGCTGTTTATATGCCTATTTGCCCCCGCAATCATTGAATAACTACTGCCATTCCTCATACCAGGAATAACTGGTCAAAGGTGTGCCGTACTCACGAGCAGCTTGGTTAGCCCAATAGTTGCCGCTGCCGTAATAGACATCAAACCAATAGGGATGATTTTCCCATAATCCATAATTTACATCACCGGTATCCATGACGGTCAGGGCGTTGTAATAATCGCCCTGTATTTTTATGGGTTTGTTCGGATAGATAACGGTGCCATAGGGAAGCAAAGGAACTCGCGGATCTCCCCCGTATTGGAGCGGGTAACGGGGATGCACGGCTATTCCTCCCAGAAAATAGGGTTGTCCGTTTGATGCCAGGGGAGCTCCCGCTTCCTCAGTGTAAGCAGTTGAACGCTGATCTTTTACGGAAAACTGTATATACCACTTGGGTTCTTGTTTTTTTGAGAGCGGCTTTTTACCTTGGGGTGATGAGTTCTTTTCTGATGAACACCCCGGCAGGGCAGTTATTAAAAGCAAAATAAACAATAAAAACACCAGGGCTTTGTAACGTGAAATGTCTAATGTCATATGAATTCCTCCTTTGCCTTAGTTTTTACCGAAATCATTATTTTTAAATGAATAATTCAATGTGGCAGTAATGTGAAATGCTATAATGAAACAAGCCAAATCAGGGGGTGTAGTTATGGCGGAAAATATGGGCATTGATCAAAAATTGTTTGATTATATAATGCACTCGATCCAGGAAACACCTTTTTATCAATTATTGGGCCTGCAGGTGAAGAAGCTGGGCTTAGGTACGGCAGAATTAGAGATAATCTCCCGGACACAGCATACTAATCCTTTGGGAGTCGTGCATGGCGGGTTATATATGTCCATACTGGATGCAGCGATGGGAAATGCCGTTCGCAGCCTGAGCATTAAGGCGGTCACGGTGGATCTTTCTACCGGTTTTGTTGCTTCAGCTGCTTTAGGGGATACACTTATCGCCAGCGGAGAGGTAATAAGGTCAGGCAAGAGCATGCTTTTCGCCCGGGCCCAGGTTACCAGCGGGGATCGGCTAGTGGCAGATGCCCGGGGAACTTTTTATCGCATCGGTAGCATCGATTTATAGAGTAATGGAGTATGTTTTATGGTAAGTAAAGTACTGTCACTGGATGATTATTGTGTTTTAACCTTTAATACTACTTCCAATGCCCTGAAGGCGGAAAGAGTATTGAAGGATGCCAACGCGGAGTTTATTATTATGCCCACCTTGCGGGAAATATCCAGCAGTTGTGGACTTTCCGTCAAGACACCTCCGGAAAATCTGCAGTTTGTTCTGGACATACTCGCCAGACAGGGGGTGCCGGTGGAAGGCATGTACCATGTGCTTCGCCGTAAAAGGCACAATGAAGTATCCAAACTGGAGCAGGTGAATAAAGCATGATTTTTAACAGCCGGGAAGTAGAGGCCTTTTTCCTGCCGGAAGGGAAAATGGCCGCCATGATCTCCGGCTATAATTTTCGGCAGGAGCAGTTGAATCTTGCCAAAGAGATAGCCGAGGCCTTTATAAACCGAGAATTCCTGGTATCCGAAGCCGGTACCGGAGTGGGTAAAAGCTATGCCTATCTGGTCCCGGCCATTCTGTGGTCGGTCACTGAAGGCAAAAAAGTAGTTGTTTCCACTCGTACCCGTGCATTGCAGCAGCAGCTGGTGGAAAAAGACATACCGGAGATCATACGGGTCACCGGAGCTGAGTGCAGATTCGTGGAGGCCAAGGGCCGTGAGAATTATCTGTGCTGGCACAAATTCAACAGTATAAGCTTGGGGAAGGTAAAGGTCAATGAATCTGAACTGAAGTTCATCGAAAAACTCCTGGTCTGGACCCGGACTACTACTAATGGGGATCGCAAAGAACTTAGTTTATCGAGTGAATTGATGAGGCACTGGCCGCTGGTAGCCGCAGACCGGCACACTTGCCTGAGAGACGCCTGTCCACATAACCGCAAATGTTTTCGCTTGAAAATGATCAGGCAAATGGAAAAGGCCAACTTGATAGTGGTCAATCATGCTCTGTTGCTTTCCGATATCGTGGTGAACAACGCTCTGCTGCCGGAATATCAACATTTGATAATAGATGAAGCCCACGCTTTTGAGAAAGAGGCTTTCGATAAGCTTTCCCTGCGCCTGGCCTTATCCGAGATAAATGATCTGCTTTCCGTACTCAGAAGCAAAGAAAAACGACGGGAGAAAGGCTATTTGCAGCATCTGCGTAACAGCTACGCCCACCTCTCCAATGAGATCACTCAGGCCGGACTGGCCTTGGATCGTCTGCAGAAGGCCGGGCGGGAGCTGTTTAATATCATGACTATGATACCTGGCGGCGGGCGCGAAACGGAATATTCACGAGTTCTTAAACCCGTTGATTTCCGCGAACAATGGTTTGTTGAAGTTCTTAACCGCTATTTTGAATGGCAGGATACCTTACGACTGCTAATGAACGTACTGCGAGGGATCAGCAAGGAATTGGAGGGTTTTGATGACAAGGATGAACTGGATGCTTTCATTCTCAGTCTGCAGGAATTCTCCGATACGGCCACAGCAATCCTGGAAGAGAATGCTGATACCAATGAAAATATATTATGGTTGGATTTCTATAATGGCCAGGCTTCGGCCATATCATCCTCGATGGTCGGCATCGGTGATGAGCTTAATCAACGTCTGTACGAAAAACTTGACAGCCTTATCATGGTTTCAGCTACCCTGGCGGTGGAAGACCGTTTCGACTACTTTGTACAGCGCTGCGGCCTCAGCCCCATAGCAGCGCAGGAACGTGTCCGTACCTTGCTGGAATACTCGCCTTTTGATTATGACCGGCAGGCCAGGCTCTTCTCTGTGGAAAACATACCCGATCCTGCGAACCCGCGTTTTACTGAAGCTCTGACTGCTAATCTGCGAGAGATCATATCTGCGGCAGCCGGACAGTGTATGATACTGTTTACCGCCCGAAAACAGATGCTGGAGGCGGCAAGTATTATCAGACCATTCTGCGAGGACCAAGGCATAAGATTACTGGTGCAGAACGAGGATGGCGAATTCGGTTACCTGATGAGTGAATTCACTTCTACAGCCAACGCCGTGCTGATGGGATTGGAAACCTTCTGGGAGGGAATAGACCTGAAAGGAGACCTGCTACGCTGTGTGGTCATCGTCAAGCTACCTTTTCGGGCGCCCAGTGATCCGTACTCCTGTGCGGGTGAATTGTATTGCCGTTCGCAGCGAAAGAGCAGCTTCGAGCATTTTATGCTGCCAGATGCTGCGGTCAGGTTCAAGCAGGGCACCGGGCGCCTGATCAGAAGTGAAACTGACCATGGTGCTGTAGTAGTGCTGGACAGCCGGCTGGATAAGAAGGCTTATGGAAACGTATTTAAACGTAGCATACCAATAAAACAACATGAGATATTACCTTCTAATCTCCTGTGCGGACGCCTGCGTGATTTTTTGCTACAAGTGTAACCATTTTTAGCTCCCCCTCATAGGATAATACGTAAATACTCAGGTGAACTTCGGATGAAGGGGGAAAAAAGCATGCGTGTTGTCTATGTCCGGATTCCAAATTTCCTGCGCAATATCCTAATCAAGATATGGGGATAATAAACAAAAGGAGTAGTATCGCACTACTCCTTTTTGCAGCTTATTGGGGGGCTGGTTGTGTCGTTATGGCGTATTCGTCTGGCTATCGGCTTGATCATCGTTGGTCTTCTGCTCGTGGCTTTGAGCCTTTTCGTGGATGTACCAAAACGAGGTCAATGCAAAACAATAATGATGGCAATTTCTATAGAGCCTTGTCACTCAGTCCTATTCCCACAATCCCCCCTAATGCTCCGGAAATTATGCATATAGCAAGAGATTGCATGAATGTTCCAAAGCTTATTTGAGACGGATTGAAGATATAGGTAGCTATCAGCATTAGAACAAAAAAGGTCAGGCCCATCGTTATACCACGTACCAGTCCCTTGCTTCCATACTGACGACTGACATAGCAACCAGCCCAGAAAACGCCGATCATGAGGATAATGCTACCCAGCAGTGGCAAAATAGTTTCTTGAATACCTGTATAGTAAACAGTAACTGCTGAAACCAGTGTAAGTATGATCGAAACCAGTAAACCGCGACTCAAACCCTTCACCTCGATACCGGCTATTTTTTCCATGTAGCCCACCTCCTCTTTCCCCAGAATATGAAGCATCCATAATTAATATGCCTGATGCAGTATAAGAAATGCCCAGAATGGTAACTCCTCACTTGGGCTAAACCTTTGATCTATAACATAGACATTGATTATATGTGATCAAAGGTGGATGTTTTATGACTGGCGAAATATTTTATCTTAGTTGTATCGCTGGCTTCTGTACTACTCTTGGCGCGATTTTGCTTTTCATAAAGAGGCGATGGAGCAACCGCAGCCTGGCGTTTTTCCTGGGTCTGGCTTCCGGGGTCATGGTTGGCGTAGTTCTTTTTGATATGTTACCTTCCGCGTTTCTATTCTCCCGTTTTTATATTCCCGCTCTGGGACTGGTCATAGGGTTCATAGGCCTGGGCTTCTTCGATCATATCAGGATGCATTCGATTTCCAGCAGCGATTCATTACTGGCTTTAGGGTATTTAATAATGGTAGGCATAATGTTGCATGATCTGCCAGAAGGTATGGCTATTGCTCTGGGCAGCGAAATGAAAGAGCGGACCGGGTTGGTCATAGCAGTAGGCATAGCTATTCATAATATACCGGAAGGAATGGCTATCGCCGCACCATTTCTCATGGGCGGTATGAAGCGCTCAAGCATATTCCTGAAAACTCTGCTGATAGGGTTGATAACTCCGCTGGGCACTCTGATCGGACAATGGGCCGCCCAGGCGAGCCCTTCATGTATGCCGGCACTGTTAGGCTTTGCTTCCGGAGTAATGATCTATCTGGTAATGTTCCAGCTGTGGCCCGAAGCCAGGGGAAGAGATTATACCGGACGCTGGTTTGGTTTAACAGCAGGAATGATCATAATTGCCCTCGCTACCTATATTTAATAACCTGGCAGGAATAAATGGCATGGAAACTCCAGAAAATATCTAAAACAGAAGGAGTACAGACATGCTTAACTGGTTATATATAGGACTGGCCGCTCTATCTGGAGCTGCCATGGCGGTAGAAGGCAGCATTAATGCCGCGCTCGGCAAGATCGTAGGGGTTATGGAGTCAACGCTGTTGGTCCACCTGATCGGCACGCTGATAGTGCTGATAATTATGATCTTTGCAGGCGGTTGGGCCAGCGCCGATAAACTTGGGCAGGTTCCCTGGTGGGCTTATCTGGGCGGAGTATTATCAGTAGTAATCATTTATGCTTTGGTTTTGTCTATGCCCAAAGTCGGAGTGGCGAACGCTACTACTGCAATCATAGTTGCCCAGATCAGTATGGCGGTCTTGATTGACGCCTTCGGGTTATTTGGTATGAAACGCCATAGCTTCAGCTACTACGATATCTTAGGAATTGTTCTGCTGGTGATCGGCGCCCGCATATTGCTGATGGAGTAGTAAATAGTAGTACTCCAGCGAAACACAGCCTAATGGTTTCACATCTTTCTGCAACACTTTTTTCCACACATTTTTTCTTTTGTGGTTATATTAGCGAAATTGGATAAATATATTTGTACTGTTATAGCCTGATTGCTAGTAAGGGGTGTCCGCTGTTGGAGGGAGGATGCCTTCAAAAGTCTTTATCGAGGGAGGGAGAACGGAAAGTGGAAGGAAACAACATCTTGAGCGACATCGCTGAGAGGACTGGAGGAGACATTTACCTGGGAGTGGTAGGCCCTGTCAGGACTGGCAAATCGACCTTTATAAAAAGATTCATGGACCTCATGATTATACCTAACATCAAAGATGTCTATGATAGGGAACGGGCCAGAGACGAACTCCCCCAGAGCGGAACCGGCAGAACGATTACCACTACTGAACCTAAGTTTGTGCCCAATGAGGCTATTGAGATCACGACCACTAATGGACTGAGTCTCAAGGCAAGGCTGGTTGATTGTGTAGGGTACGCCGTTGAAGGAGCCCTGGGTTATGAAGAGGATGAAGAACCCAGACTGGTAAAAACGCCCTGGTTCGACTATGAGGTTCCATTTGAAGAAGCTGCAGAAATAGGTACTAGAAAGGTAATCACCGATCACTCTACCATAGGTATCGTCATGACTACTGACGGAACCATAGGGGACATTCCTCGCGCCAACTATGTGGATGCTGAAGAGAGAGTAATCAACGAATTAAAGGAACTGAATAAACCATTTGTGCTGATACTTAATTCAACCCGGCCTTATGACCGGGAGACCACGGCTCTGGCTGAACAGCTTTCAGAAAAGTACTCGGTCAGCGTTATTGCCACCGACGTTGCCAAGATAACCAGCGATCAGATCTTCGGGATATTGGAGGAAGTTCTCTATGAATTCCCGGTGCAGGAGGTAAATATACGCCTGCCGCGCTGGGTGGATGAGCTGGACGAAGAATTCTGGCTGCGGGCCAACATGGAAACGGCGATTCGCGAGATCCTTAATGGGATCCGCAAGGTCCGCGATATTGATCGAGCCATAGAAAGCCTTGGCGAAGTGGAGAATGTTAGCTTTGTGACCCTGGAAGAAATGAATCTGGGTGCCGGAGCGGCTTCCATCGATGTGGCTGTACCTGAAGAACTATTCTATCGTTGCCTCTCAGATGTGAGTGGCTTCCCGGTGGAGGGTACCGACGATATCATGAGGCTTATGAAAGATCTGTCGGTAGCCAAGAAAGAGTTTGACAAGGTGGCCTCCGCCCTGGAAGAGGTGAAACAGTCCGGTTATGGAGTCGTGACACCACGTTTGGAGGAGATGTTGCTGGAAGAACCCGAACTAATCAGGCAAGGCAGCCGCTTCGGGGTCAAGCTGAAAGCCAAAGCACCCTCGTTGCATATAATCAGAGCCGATATTACTACTGAGATCACACCGATAATCGGCACTGAAAAACAATGCGAAGAATTGGTCCGCTATATGCTGGATGAATTCGAGGAAGACCCGACCAAGATCTGGGATTCCAACATCTTTGGCAAGTCTCTGCATGACCTGGTTAGAGAGGGCATACAGAACAAGATCCACCGGATGCCGGAGAATGCGCAGCACAAGCTGCAGGATACTTTACAGAGAATAGTCAATGAGGGCAGCGGAGGATTGATCTGCATAATCATATAACAATCAAGAATCATTGGCACCGGGCTAACGCTCGGTGCCTTTTTAGTTGCACATTCAGAAAAAAATAATATCCGCAAGCAAAGGTACGAGTCCGGCTCTCCTTTGCTTTTTCTGTTTTGCAAGGTAGAATAAGGTGAGGTATATTAATAAGGCATATAAGACTGGAGGGTACCGGTATGATAAACATTGGTTTGTTAGGTTATGGAACGGTTGGTTCCGGTGTAGCTGAGCTTATAGACCGCAACAGTGAAATAATTGCTCAACGTACCGGGGATAAGGTGGTGCTGAAGAAGGTGCTGGAGCGCAGCCAAGACACCATCCAGCAGGCTGGCCTTACACCGGATATGATTGCTGAAGACATTAACGATATTATCAATGATCCAGAGATCGATATAGTAGTGGAATTGATCGGCGGTATCGAACCGGCATTCACTTTTATTATCGCTGCAATGAAACAGGGCAAACACGTTGTCAGCGCCAACAAAGACCTCATTGCCACCAAAGGAGCTGACATTTTTGCGACAGCCGCTGAAAACAACGTTGATTTCTATTTCGAGGCCAGTGTCGCCGGAGGCATACCAATCATTTACCCGCTGAAACAATCATTGACCGGCAATAAGATATTGGAAGTCATCGGGATACTGAATGGTACCACAAATTATATCCTCACTAAGATGAGCCAGGAAGGTCGCCCGTTTGCCGAGGTATTGCAGGAGGCCCAACAGCTGGGATACGCAGAGGCCGACCCGACCGCAGACGTGGAGGGATTGGACGCGGCTCGTAAGATAGCCATCCTTTCTTCGATTGCCTTTAATAGCCGGGTTACTTTGGACAACGTATATGTGGAAGGGATTACGGCGATTTCACCGGCAGATATACGATATGCCCGCGAGTTGGGATATGTGATAAAGCTGCTGGCCATTGCCAAAGAGGACGAGCAGGGCAGGATCGCTACCAGAGTGCATCCGGCTTTTCTGCCGAAAAACCATCCGCTGGCGGCGGTTAATGATGTATTCAATGCAGTGTTTGTCCGGGGGGATGCCGTTGGCGAGATCATGCATTATGGACGTGGAGCCGGCAAGATGCCTACGGCCAGTTCTGTAGTCGGTGACATCATTGAGATAGGACGGAATATGTTGGCCAAGACCAACGGCCGAATCGGATGCACCTGTTACACCAGCAAAACCATGCTCAGCATAAATGAACTGAAGGCAAAATTCTATATACGTATGACAGTCACAGATCGCCCGGGTGTCCTGGCAGGAATTGCTGGCGTATTCGGCAACAACAACGTAAGCATTGCATCGGTATTACAGAAGGCGAGCCAGGACAATATGGCGGAACTTATAATGGTAACCCATGAAGTCAAAGAGCAAAACCTGCGTGATGCCCTGGCAGTACTCAGGGGAATGAGTATTGTGAGCGAAATCGATAATGTGATAAGGTTGGAAGGGACAGAACGCGACTAGGGGGCAGTATGTTTACTGTAAGAGTACCGGCGACCAGCGCAAACCTGGGTCCGGGGTTCGATACCCTGGGAATGGCGCTGGATTTATATCTTAACATCGAGATAGAGATTTCCTATGGAATGAATCAGGTGTTCTATACTACCGGCGGAAGAGCACAGCCCAGGAATATACCGGCGGAAGACTTGGTTGTGAAGGCTATGCATAAAGTTTTCGAAAAAGTAGGCCGAGAGATTCCTCCGCTAAAGGTAACCATTCACAATGAGATACCGATCGGCTGCGGACTGGGAAGCAGTGCGGCAGCTATTGCGGCTGGACTCAGTGCTGCTAATTTCATGGTGGGGCAGAGATATTCATTAAACCAAATTATGAATTGGGCCGTCCAAATGGAAGGCCATGCTGATAATATAGTTCCGGCTATGGTGGGGGGATTCACTACTGCCATGGTCTATGAAGGGAAAGTATACTATCAGCGGCTCTCTTTGCCCGAAGAGATCAAAGTAGTGGCAGTAGTTCCTGATTTCGTGCTCTCCACCGCTGAGGCGAGAGCAGTCCTGCCGGACAAGGTGGATCTAAAAGATACCATAGCCAATCTGCAAAGAGCCTGTTATCTGCTGGCCAGTATTTATAACGGTGATACCAGGAATATTCATATGGCCATGGATGATGTGATATATCAGCCCCTGCGCAAACATCTGATTCCCGGTTTTGAGTTGGTCTTTGAAATGGCTGCTGATGCTGGAGCTTTGGGGGTGGCCCTGAGCGGGGCTGGACCTACCATAGTTGCTTTCTGCACCGGCGATGAAGGGCAGGTAGGGCAGGCTATGATGGAGGCCTTTGCCAGCCATGGAGTGGACAGCCGGGTTTTATATCTGAATCCAAGTGCGGAGGGTGTTAAGATCCTGGGCAAGAGATAGTTTTAGGAGTGAGATTTTTTGGCTTTATTAGTATGTAAATTTGGCGGAAGTTCAGTAGCAACACTGGATAGGATAAAAAACATAGCAGCACGCGTACAAAAACTAAAGCACGAATACCAGGATGTAGTGGTTGTTGTATCAGCCATGGGCGACACCACCGACGACCTGCTGGTTATGGCACAGGAGATTGGCAATGATCTCAGCTGCCGGGAGTTGGATATGTTGCTTTCCACCGGCGAGCAGCAGTCAGCAGCTTTGCTGGCCCTTACTCTGAACAGTATAGGCATCAAAGCCATATCTCTGACTGGTTGGCAGGCAGGCATTAAGAGCGACTCTGCACATAGTAAGGCCAAGATTAGCGCTATTGACAATCAACGTATCCGGGATGAATTCAAACAGGGTAATGTAGTCGTAGTTGCCGGTTTCCAGGGCATAAACTGTGGAGGAGATATAACCACCCTGGGCCGTGGTGGTTCCGATACTACGGCGGTGGCTCTGGCCGCCAGCCTGAAAGCTGACCGGTGTATGATTTTTACTGATGTAAGCGGTGTATACTCTGCTGATCCCCGTCTGGTTCATGAGGCACGAAAGATAGAGCGCATCTCCTACGAGGAGATGCTGGAAATGGCAAGTCTGGGCGCAGCGGTAATGCAGCCGCGGTCAGTGGAGTTTGCCATGGTATATGGTGTTGATGTAGAGGTCAGAAGCAGTTTCAGTGAAGAACCCGGAACAATCATAACGGAGGATGATGGCATGGAACAGCAAAAAGTAGTACAGGGTATAGCTCATGACCGTAACTGCGCCAAGATAGCAATTTTTGACGTGCCCGACCGTCCTGGAATAGCCAAGGCATTATTTACATCATTAGCTGAACATAAGATAAACGTAGATATGGTTATCCAGGCAGCTATGCGAGACGAGGTGAATGATATAGCCTTCACCATAGAGAGAAACGAGCTCAATATGGCCTTACCAGTAGTGGAAGATCTGGTTAAAGAGATAGGTGCCTCCGGGATGTCTTATGGCGACAATGTGGCCAAGATATCTGTAGTGGGAGCCGGGATGAAGAGTAACCCCGGCGTAGCGGCAGCTGTATTTACAGCCCTGGCTGATGCCAGTATCAACATACAGATGATTTCCACCTCTGAGATAAAGATATCCTGTATCATCGAAGAAAGCCAGGTTACAGAGGCGGTCCAGGCTCTGCATAACAAGTTCGATCTGGATAAATAGGGCCATATAAAAGCGAAGGCTATACTTGACTAAAGTATCGGGATATACTAGAATATTCTTTGCGTCGGGGTGTAGCTCAGTTTGGTATGAGCGCTACGTTGGGGACGTAGAGGCCGCTGGTTCAAATCCAGTCACTCCGACCATTTAAAAGAAACTAAATGCCGGGATTCTTGTTTCCTGGCATTTTTATTTTTTGCACAAAAAAATGGTTTTCCCCCTTGCTTCTCCCGTGTTTTGACGATTACCGGAAACCATGATTAGACAATGACCAAAAAAGGGTCACGTAAAGCTTACTGAATATACTATATGTCCAATTAGGACTGCTAATATATAATACGTTAGAGGTAAACCGGACTTGAGAATTCCTTTTCCGCAGAAAATAAGTTATCGATAAAGCAAATATCAGAACGGGGCAATAATAGTAATAACTCCAACATACTCCAATCAAAAATCGCTATAATTGGCCAACAAGCCATGCCGATTATTGATTGAATCCACTCCAACGTCGTCATAATAGTGAATTCTCCTCCTTGGGCCAACAGAGGAATGTTACTTTGTTGGCCGCTCTGTTGGCCGATTGCCTAAAAAAATGTAGCGAAATTTATAAATAGCCAGTAGTAAATAACGGAATACATTATATGCCCAATGATAAATGCTACTACATAATACATCAGAGGCGAACCGTATGTGATAATTCCTTTTTTCCGCAGAAAATAGGCCATCAATAATGCAATGATCTGAATGGGGCCATAATAGCAATATATCCCCAACATACTCCAATCGAAAATTGCTATAATTGGCCAACATAAGATACCGAGAAACCACTCCAACATTGTAAGTACCCCCAAGCTAAACATCATAGTTAAACCGGGGAGGTTCATGATCCCCTCCCCGGTTTACCAAAGCCTATAGTTTGCACGAATATTTATCTTTAATTATCCACTCAGAATACTCAAGCAATTTATCCGCCGCAGGTTTGGTGATGTGTATGCCGCGCACGGCTTTGACCTCAATCATAAACGGCAATAGGGTGATTTCATGGTCTAATTTAAGTTTCAAACTATGGTAAACTACTTTGTTATTAATCTCTCCAGACTGATAATAGCGATCCACCAGTTTGCCCAAAGTTGACATGCTGGCGGTAATCTTGATTATGATCTGACTGCTGGCAGTATTGCCAGCCTTATCAGTGGCGGTAATTATTATGGTATGGTTGCCAAAGGGTAGAGTTTCTGTATCTATGGAACCTTCATTTTTGATTATTTGACCGTCAAGGGTGGTAGAGAGTTGCGCAATACCGGATAGTTGATCAATAGCGGAATTAGATATTGTAAAGGAACCAAACCGTTCGATTTCCATACGGTTGGAAAGGTTGGTGACGATTACCGGCGCGGTCTTATCAACGAAGATAGTAAATTCAAGCAGCTCAGACCAATTGCCTGCCTTATCAAGCGCGCATAACGAGGTTTTATATTGGCCTTCCTGGTTGAATGTCAGCGAGCTGCCTTCCAGTTCCGACCAGTAAGCGTCGTTGATGGTATACATGATCTTTTCTATGCCCGATTCGTCATTGGCGGAGATATTGACGGTCACATCCTGATTAAAATAGGTGCCGTTCAGGTCGCATGTAACAATTGGCCCGGTTGTATCCTCAAGTGCCGAACCGGAAGCTACGTTATCGGGGGCAACGGTGGTTTCATAGACACCGTCTCCTTCGGCGTCTATCAACAGGCTCTGGGGGACGCCGGAAACGGTTAATCTGACGTCGCTTTCCTCGGCGGTGGGGATAGCGAAATAGGAATAGCGTTCGGTTTTTTCACCGTTTTCATATCTTTCGATAATCAGGTCGGCTAAACCCGCACCGCTTCCTTTCAAGTCTATTTCAAAATTATTGTCATGTACAAAAGCGTGTTTGGTTTCACCGTTAATCCAGTAGTTTATCATATCGGTTCCCCATGTTTCGGGTCCGGCGACTTGACCCTCCGAATCGGTGACATAAAGGTCCACCGGACAAGCCGCATAGGCGTAGTACCCGTTCAGTTTGGAAGGATCACCATTACGAATTCCATCTACCGGCATATTTAGATCGCCGTTCAGGATATTAATCGTCTTTTGAATAACCGGCTCAAGCTTCAACAAGCCTCCGTGTGTACCATCATTTACGTAAAAGATCTGATTATGATTACTCTGTCCGTTCGTGGCACTCACAGTCGGAACGGTTCCGTCCCCAGCTTCCAGCTCTTCAACTTTGTTTTCGTGTTTTTTCCCGCGCGAGCCTATGTAATCGCGTAAGAGAACTGGTGTAGCCTGGCGATCACTGGCGATCATATATCCTTCTACTAAACTATTATCAGTGATAATCATTTTATCCAGCGCTGCATGGAAGACTTCCGCGTTATCCAGCATAGCTATATTGACGTCGTTATATTGCGGACTCGCGTCACGACCATAAAACCATTCTTTCATACCGCTATAATCATAAATACGGCCCTGGATTTTTCTATCATCATTGGTATCGAAGCCTTCCTCGTAGTAAACAGTTAGGCCATAATTGAAATAGTCCCTACTGGGTAGTAATTGATATATGGAGCTGAAATTTCGGAGTACTGACTTGACATTATTCTCATCAAGCGGTGTATCTAATAATCTTGAGTATAAAAAGCCCGTTTTCCAACTATTAAACATTTTAGGCGCTCCCAGGTGAGGGGTGCCAATCGTAACCAGCTTTCGTACCTTATTCTCAGTACCATATTTATTTGAGGATTTTGCATAATAGCAAAATCAAGTTCTTTGAAACTGCAAAATAGCGATATCTGATAATTGCCAGCAGCTAATACAGATAATTACACTACAGTAATCATGATAAATTGCCTACTGGCTT
>JAAYCK010000170.1 GCA_012729835.1 Syntrophomonadaceae bacterium | reverse complement strand
GCGACACGGCACGTGTCTTGAGCTTGAGGGCATCCGCGAAAGGTTCCTCGCGGATGCACTTCAAGTGACAGGGGCGGCCCATCTTCTTCGTGCATCGGTAATACGTGTGCCCTTTCTGGCTTTCGGCTGTGATTGCGCCGCCGCACACGCCACAGCCGAAAAGACCAAGGAAGGGAGAGCCGTTTGACCGTCGTTCCCGTTCGGGTCCGGCCCGTCGCTTATGGATGCGCTGCACCTGTTCAAAAAGGCTGTTCGGCACAATCGCGGCGTGGGTGCCTTCGTAGGTTTCGCCGCGATAGCGGAACATGCCGACATAAAACGGGTCGGTCAGCAGCGTTGACATGCGATTGGGCCGGATGGCCTTGCCATTGATGCTCGTCAACCCCCAATCCTTCGCCAATTCGCAGAGGTCGCTCGCGCTGTACTTGTCCGCTGCGTAGGACTCGAAAAGCCGCCGCACAAGCGGCGCTTTGGACTCGTCCACAATGACGGTGTGAGTCTTGGTGTCGTTCAAGTACCCGACCGGCGCACGGCTCGGATACTCGCCACGCCGCAATTTCTGCCGGATGCCGCGCCACACGTTTTCCGTGAGATTGTCCACGTAGTATTGAGACTGCCCAAAGGCAATGTTCAGCATGAACTTGCCTTGGGGCGTGTTCTCAAACCAGAACGTCGGGAACTTCAACGTTTTCAGTTTGCCGATTGAAAGCAGGTGGACAATCCGCCCGCCGTCCACCGCATTCCTCGCGAGCCGGTCGGGGTGCCATGAAATGATCCCTTCCGCGTGGCCGCGCTCAATCTCTTTGACCATGTTGTCAAAGACAGGTCGGCCCGGTGATTTGGCCGACATGGATTCGACAAACTCGCGCACGATGCGGACGCCTTCTTTGCGGGCCAACTCGCGGAGTTCGTCGAGTTGGCTTTCGATGGACAACATTTGCCGGTCGTCCTCGTCGGTCGATTTCCGGGCGTAGAGAAAGAAATTCATTTCTTGCCCCCTTTGCTGGCCTTTTCGGTCAATGCCTTTGATTCCCGCACGACCTTCGCGAATGCCTTGAAGTCCGGCGGCACGAGTGGTTTCAACAGCAAATGTTCGCCGTCGCAAACGATGAACATTTTCGAGCCCGCCGTGAGCTTCAAGGCGTCGCAGAGTTTCCGGGGAATCGTGAATTGTCCCTTCACGGTCACGCTGGCGATGTCGATTTGCATGGCCGCAAGGTATCCTTGCGGAATGGATGGTGTCAATCTTTTTGGGGGCGGCAGGAATTAGGCCGCTCCCGCGCGCGTGTGAGGAACGAACGCCAAGCGCGGGAAGTGGAACAATCCTGCCGCCGGGGTGGTCCGTCTTTGTCTTGCGCGCGCTTGGCCGGAAGAATCGGAAGCAGAGCCGACCGAAGGGCGGTCGAGTCCTCGGCGCGGCGGCTTCGCCACACGCGCCGACTTTTCGAGGCCGGAGGCCGAAGCCCTGTCGCGTCCCGTTCACAAGTCCTTGCCTCTCAACGCCGCCGGAAATCCGTCGCGTCCGTCCGTCAGCGTCGCCGCGTCCGGAAAATCGTCCGCCGCGCTGGAATCCTCGCGCCTGTCGCCGGTCGGGATCGCCGGTCATCGTCCGCCGTTGAAGCTCCTCGGAAAAGCCGTCCCGCAAATCGTCGTCGAGTTCGCGGAGCCGTGGAAATCCGTCGAGGAAATTGCGCCTTTGCGCGAGTGGAGCCGGTTAGCGGTAGCTATCCGAACTCATTTCGATGCGGAGTATGCCAAACGTCGCGGGAAGTGAAAGCCCGTAATCGGTCCGCCTGTACCTCGCGGCGCTGACGCGCCGCTCGGACCATGCCCCCGGCTCGGCGCTCCCGCGCCTCGCCGCCCCACGCACGGCGCGTTGCGCCGTGCTTCTACT
>JAAYCK010000018.1 GCA_012729835.1 Syntrophomonadaceae bacterium | reverse complement strand
GATCGGTTACCGAGGTCTCTATCGGAAAACTATTGATTGCCGGGATTATCCCGGGGCTTCTTACTGCAGCCATGTATACCCTGGGGGTCCTTATATGGAACAAACTCAAACCAGGAATTATGCCACCGCCTACCCATAATTTCACCAGTCACGAACAGTTGATACACATGATTTGCCAATATCCTCCCACTTAAGCCTTCTCATCAGTAATGTAATGATCAAAGCACCAAAGGCACCAACAGAGGCAGCCTCAGTTGCGGTGCCAAGGCCCGAATAGATCGCTCCGAGTACGATCAATACCAGAATTATAAAGGCCCAAAGCGGTTTAAGCGACTGCCACCGGTCGTCATCGATCTTGTTAATAACCCTGCCCCTTACCTTTCCCCTGATAACCAACCTGGGATTTGATCCTATCTGGTTTGGAGTAATTTGCATAAAGTTGATTGAGATTGGCCTGGTTACACCACCTGTTGGAGTCAACTGCTACATTGTCAGTGCTGCAACGAATGTTCCGCTGACTGATGTTTTTCGCGGTACTGGGATGATGCTGCTTATGGAAGTTATTACTTTGATCATTCTGCTGTTATTCCCGGTACTCAGTACCTGGCTGCCATCGCTGATGATAGGGTAAGAAAAAATGAGATACATGCTGATACGTGTATCCTTTCTTAATAATTAAAATAATAATAATGGTTGAAGGAGAAATGAAAATGAAAGCAGTACGGTTTCTTGGAGACAAAAGACTCGAAATTGTTGAAGTACCCGATCCCACCCCAGGTCCAAATGATGTTGTTATCAAGGTTATGGCTTCAGGTATGTGTGGGTCCGACCTGACATATTATCGCCAACCCGCTGCAGAAGTTATTAACCCGGTCATTGCTGGTCACGAACCATGTGGTGTAGTTGAATCGGTTGGCTCAAATGTTCCGGAACAATGGGCACGTATTGGCGACCGGGTAATGATTTTCCATTATGAAGGGTGTGGTTCATGTATACCTTGTCAAACAGGTTGGGACCAGATGTGTACTACCTCAACTGCAACGGTTTATGGAAAGACTGGCGAGGGATCACATGCAAATTACATGAAAGTACCTGTTAGTACACTTGTGCCATTACCGGAAGAAGTTTCCTTTGTAGCTGGTGCAGCGATTTCTTGCGGGACAGGAACGGCATGGCAAGGATTGCAGCGGCTGGAGCTTCAAGGAGATCATACGATTGCAATTTTTGGACAGGGGCCTGTTGGTTTATCAGGTACACAGTTAGCCACTGCCATGGGTGCCCGGGTAATTGCGCTTGATATTAATGACGATCGGCTTGCTATGGCAAAGAATTTTGGCGCATACGCTACGATCAATACTGCAACGGAAAAAAGATGTTATAGGTGCTATTAAAGAGCTTACTCACGGATTAGGTGCGCATAGGGCAATGGACTGCACAACTTCACCTATCGCCCGGCAGCAGGCTTGTCAATCAGTAAGACAGTGGGGAAAGGTCTGTTATGTTGGCTGGAATGGAACTGTCACATTAGATGTGCCTAATGACCTGCTTTTACGCCAGGTAACGCTAATGGGAAGCTGGACATTCTCAAAAGCCGGACAGTATGAATATGCCCGCTTTGTAGCTGATAGAGGGATTGATGTTGATGCTCTGTTTACTGACCGCTGGCTTCTTGAACAAGCTGATGAGGCATATAAAGACTTCGACAAACAGACCGGGGGTAAAGGCGTTATCCTGCCGAACGGATAAAAAACAAGCGCGGGAAGATGTCGGTTAAACTGATTCGGCAACTATAAAACTGCTAGAGTTTTCCGGGTGATTAGAGTTTTTATTCAAATATATGCAGAGATTAAGTCCAACAAATAAAGACACGCCATCTTAGTATAATAAGTCTGATGGCGTGTAAAAATTTTTTAGGTTATGGAAATAACAGTTTTTTGGTATGATCTGGCATCCTACATAGTCTGTTTTATTTTTGATGGTAGGATCATATCTGGCAGTACTATTCTTCGAAAGAGGACTTGGCTAAATGAAACTGCAGAATATGTCTTGAATACGGACATATGTATCAATAAACAGACAGGTCGCAAAAGCAGCATTATAATAATTGCTCTAAGCTAACATCAATAAATAATTCAATTTTTTGTATCAATTATAACTGGCATGATAATTGCAATGAACTCAGAATGAAGATTCTCTACAATAAAACCTAAGCTAGCTAAAATTAAGGAGGCAAACAAATGCAACAGATGGAATTGTTCAAACCGGGGAAAATAGGTTCTTGTACCATCCCGAACCGAATCGCAATGTCGCCGGCATCGACCAAGTTTTCTACGCCAGATGGATTTGTATCCCAATCAACGATTGATTATTATGAAGCGCGGGCCAAAGGGGGCGCCGGGCTGATAATCATTCAAGCAATTGAGGTAGACAACCCTGCGGGCCATACTTATACACCACCAATTCTGATTAACGATGACAAGTTCATACCAAAATTAAAGGAACTTACCGATGCTGTGCATAAGCATGGGACGAAAATAGCTGCGCAGATCCATCACGGCGGCCCCTCAGCACCCAGGACCATGACAGGTCAACAACCGTTAGCCGCCTCAGCAAATAACAGACCTGAGATGTTCGGATATATAGAGACTGAACCTCCCAGAGCACTGACGCTTGAGGAAATTGGTGACGTTATAGAGATGCATGCTCAGGCAGTACGCCGCTGCAAGGAAGCCGGGTTTGATATTTGTGAAATACATGCTGCTCACAGATATCTGATCAACAGCTTTATATCCAAAGCCTGGAACAAACGCACGGATGAATACAATGGAGATCTCAAAGCCAGAGCCAGGATACTGCTGGAAATCATAGCCAGGGCGAGAGAACTGGTAGGCCCGGACTATCCCATCATGAGCAGGATCAACGGACATGAATATATCGAGCAATTCGGTTTACACGGAATTACCATCGAAGATGCCAAAGAGCTGGCCGTAATGCTTGAGAAAGCCGGTCTTAATGCTTTGGATATATCAGCTTTCCCGGCCAACAATCCACGGATGGATTATGGAGCAAGGGTTCATCTGGCAGCAGAAATTAAGAAAGTAGTCAATATACCAATAATTTCGGTTGGAGGTCTTGACGCTGAAATCGGGGAGAAAGTACTAAGAGAGAAAAAGGCAGATTTCATTGCCATGGGCAGGGGCCTATTTGCCGATCCTGAGTTACCCAACAAAGTCAAAGAAGGCCGGCTGGAAGATATCAGACCTTGTCTTAACTGCAATACCTGCAACGTGAAACTATTTGATTGGTGGAACTGTGCGATAAATCCAGCCTATGGAAAGGAAAGAGAATATACTCTCAAACCAGCCGCAAAATCCAAGAAAGTATTGGTTATAGGCGGCGGACCAGCTGGTATGGAAGCAGCAGCCACTGCTGCCCAGAGAGGACATGAAGTCACCCTTTATGAGAAAGAGAACTGCCTGGGCGGATTAATGATCATGTCATCAGCCATAGAAGACAGAAATTATGCGCTTGCCAAAAACATGGAACATCAGGTTATAAAACATGGTGTCAAGGTCGTGCTGGGTAAAGAAGTAACACCTGAAATAGTAGAAGAACTGAAGCCTGATGTAGTCATTATGGCAACCGGTTCCTCAGCGATAACCCCTGAAATTCCCGGCATCGAAAAAGCCAAGGTGCTAAACGCATTAAGTCTGGACAGAGAAGGAAGTCTTTTAGGATATTCAGATCCTAAGTTTGTCAAGTCAGATTCATTGATGTCCGATACAAGAGCATTTGTAAAAAAATACGGTATACCTTTGGTAAACAAAGCAGTTATTTTAGGCGGAGAACTGGCTGGACTTGAAATAGCCGATTTCTTAAATAAACGGGGCAAGACAGTAACTGTACTGGATCCCGGGGAAAAAGTAATGGATCTTGAATGCCCACCCATGCCAAGGCTCAGAAAACATCTGAGACAGCAATTACAATTGCAAGACGCTATATTCACCAGTGTTAAGTTCGACGAAATAACAGATAAAGGAATTGCAATCACCACTAAAGAAGGTGAAAAGCAGTTTATTGAAGCTGATGTGATAATCCTTGCCCTGGGCGTGAACCCGAAGAATGAACTTGCCAAAAAACTGGAAGGCAAAGTCTCTGAACTTTACCTTATCGGTGACTGCTCAACCCCGTACGGAATAATGGAAGCTATCCAGGGTGGAGCAAGAGTTGCTCGGACTATCTAACCGATATATAAATCGGAATGAGATTTCAAGGTAACTGAAAGGAGTGAACACAATGAAAATATGGTTTCAGAGTGGATCTGGATATCGCTTTAATCCGCTGTGGGAGGAATACGGCCAAAACCTTTATAAGCAATGCATGGCCGCTGCAAGACCAGGCACCGAGGTGTATGTAACTGGTACTGAGGTTCATATGACAGAGCGCGATAGGTATAAAGTGGTACAGTACTACCATGGGAACCAGTTCATGAATAATATGCTTAAGGCAGAAGCGGAAGGGTATGACGCTTTTGTAATGGGTTGCTCTTTCGACGAGAGAGTGGACGAGGGCAGAGAAATGCTTGATATGCCTGTTATCGGTATCGGTCAGGCCAATCTGTTCCTGGCATCGATGATCGGGGATCAATTCGCTATACCAACTTGCGAGCCGCATATTGCACAGAAATACAGCGAATTGGTAAGGAAGTATGGATTAGATTCACACTACCTGCGGGGACCTTACATCCATCAGATCAGTGAAAACGGTCTGGCAGCTGGTCTCAATAGTCCGGAAGCCACTGCTGAAGGATTCAAGGCGGTATGTAAAAAAGCCATCGATGATGGGGCTTCTGTTTTAATACCGGTGCCGGCTTCCATATACCAGACGCTTCAAAAGGCAGGCGTTTCCAATTCGATGGACGGAGTTACTATTCTTGACCCCGTAGCGGTTGTCATCAAGTTCGCTGAAATGATGGTTGATCTCAAGCAAATGGGTATCGAGGTATCACGGAAGCTTCAGGTCTATGGCGCACTGGGTGAAGAGCTGCGGAGCCAGCTCCTTAATATGTATGCTCCGATTTTTAAAATCAACATTCCGGAAAAATTGAATAAAAAGTAGTTATTTATCTTGTGGTTTGGACGGTTCAGGTCCGAATTGAGTATCGTCAGTATAAAGCTTAATTGACCAAGCCCCTCCATGATTACGTAGAGGGGCTTGTTTAGTACAAACATAATCAGAATTCACAAGGAAAATGAGTGGAGCCTGTAAAGCCGCTGTATTAAGCTCGGTTAAGACTCTCATTGGATAAGACTTTTAGAAAATTAAAGTGTGCAAAGCGAGGTTATTATGAGATTTTCTATTTTGGAATTTGGAATGATGAAGGTTGACAGTAACTCAATTGTTGATAAAACCTCCGTTGCTACGTTATCTAATCCTACCGCTCCTAATAAGTTGATTGATATACCCATCTGGGGCCTGCTGATCCAGTGTGAAGGCCATAACATTATTTATGACCTGGGCTGTATGGATAATGCCATGACCACCGGTTGGCGCAGAAATCACCAGGATGGCGCACCATACTTTCCTATGGCGGGTGGAACCATGGAAGAAAGGTTGGCGAGCGTCGGCCTTACCATAAGTGACATTGATATAGTCGTAGTATCGCACCTTCACATTGACCATTTTGGCTGCATTGAAAAATTCTGCCACTGTGAAGTATATGTTCCAAAAGAGGAATGGATCAACGCAATGATGCTAGTTTTCGGCTCCTCGGATGAATCAGCTCACGGGGGCTACTATATACGGGCCATGACGACTCCAGTCAGGCAGTATCATTTCATCGGGGTTGACGAGGACTTTGATTTGTTTCCTGGGCTTAGAATTTTGACATTACCGGGTCATACAGCGAATTTACTCGGACTAATGATCACAACAGACAACGGAGAAAAATACATCTTCCCTTCTGATGCAGTCTATGTACCTGCCAATATAGGCCCACCTACCCAGATACCCGGTTACTGTTTCGATCCGTTAGCCTATACCCGCTCCTGCGAAAAGCTGCGGCGACTCATAAGAGAAACTGGGGCAACATTGGTATATTCGCATGATTATACGTGCTTCAACACGTTGAAAAAGGTGCCAGATTTCTACGATTAAGGTTGTATGGTCAATTATAAATGTCAAATAAGATTACAAAAGTAATTGGAGTATTTTAATTTTGATTAAGTCCGATCCAAATCAGCATTAAATATCATGGTATAAAGGAGTGGCAGCATGGATTTGAATCTACGTGGAAAAGTGGCCGTAGTAACCGGCGGAGCTGGAGGCATTGGTCTGGCGGTTGCATTGGCTTTTGCTCAAGAGGGTTGTAGAATTGCAATATGTGACATAAAT
>JAAYCK010000125.1 GCA_012729835.1 Syntrophomonadaceae bacterium | reverse complement strand
CTCGCAAAGACAAAGACGAGGGTTTTTATAACAATGACAAGTATGCGAGTTTTCACGGAAATTACACGTTGGGATTGCTTCGCATATTATTAATGCCATTGTACATATAATCTGTGTCCATCTGTGTTCATCTGTGGCTAATTAAAAAATCCTTGCTGCGCATCATTAGTCGACTACGAAAGCTTAGCTATTTACTATTTAAGTTCGCAGTTAAGCTGTAAATTCCTTGATGTAAATACTGGATCAAAAAAAGGCGAGATACGATTTTGCATCTCGCCTTAGCTCGTTAAAAAGATAGTAACCTGCCCATCTTCAATTTACATAGCGTTTTTGGGGGAAGAAAGCTTCCAGGTCATCTAACGGTATATGCACCATATTATCCTGATCAATAACGGCCAATATAGCCATTTCTTCCCCGGTGTATTCTTCATTGTAAAAGCCAAGTACGCATATGGTCATTATAGTCCCATTCATGTAAACGGTAAAAAGGTCGCCCTTGTTCACCCTTCATTCCTCCAAATCATACCATCCACCATAGCAAACCTTATCCGGGAGCGATAGTCAAAGGGGTGCCCGTCAAACACTGCCAGATCCGCCTTTTTGCCCTTTTCCAAGGTCCCCAGTTCATGGTCGACCCTCATCATCCGGGCGGGAACACAGGTAAGTGCGGCCAGAGCATAATCTTCATCCAAGCCCTCCCGAACGGCAAGAGCAGCACATACCCGCAGATGCTCGATGGGTATTACTGGATGATCGGTAATAAAGCAAAACTCAATACCCAATCGGGCCAGCCTCCCGGCATTCCGGAAGTCTACCTCCTTCATTTCCACCTTGGCCCGGTTGGTGAAGAGAGGCCCCAGACATACCGGTACCTTACGTTTAAGCAGTTCATCGGCGATTAAATGTGCCTCGGTACCATGCTGAATGATCAGATCAAAATCAAATTCATCCTTGATGCGGAGGGCGGTCAGGATATCATCGGCCCGGTGCGCATGCAGCAGCAGTGGCATCTCCTTTTTCAGAACCATCATCAGCGGCTGTTGTTTCCAGCTGTCCTTGTTATCCTTCTCTTCACTCTCCAGCGCTTTCGCCGCCTTGTAAAAGGCTTCGCGCAGCAAACTGGCACTGCCCATGCGCGTGACTGGAGTCTTCTTCTGCCCCGTATAGACACGTTTCGGATTTTCTCCCAATGCCGCCTTGAGTCCCCAGGGCTGACGATAGATCATCTCGGCCGGATTTTTGGCCAGATGCTTAAGAAAAACCGCCTGCCCTCCCAGGATATTAGCGCTGCCAGGCATGCTCATGGTGCGTGTTACCCCGCCGCGCAGGGCATCAACAAAGGCTATATCAGCAAAATTGATCCCGTCTACCGCCCGCAGCTGAGGAGTTAAAGGGTCCACTGCTTCATTTACGTCGTCACCTTCAACCCGATAGATCTCTTCTTCCAACCCGATATGAGTATGCGCATCAATAAGACCGGGAATTATATAACAACCGCCGGCATCGATGGTTTCACAGCCGTCAGGTATGGTTACGCGCTTGCCAGCCGCGATGATCCGGTCGCCGTCCACCACAATAATCCCGCCGTCAATGACGCCCTTAGGTCCCATGGTATAAATCTTGCCGCCTTTTATTGCTATCACAAATGATCCTCCCTTACCCTACATTTTATGATTATCGCCCTCCTGCGGTTCTGGCAACACTTTGGCTATCTGCCTGTTAGCTTTGCCTTCACTCGCTTGATGCCTTTACCAGGCTATCAAATATCCGTTGTGAGAACAAATCGTTCATGGTTTCAGGATGCCACTGCAAGCCCAGCGCATAGCGGTTCAAGCAGCTCTCGAGCGCTTCTACGGTGCCGTCGGCTGCCCGGGCACTGATTATAAAACCATGACCCAGATCAGCGGCTGCCTGGTGATGAAAGCTATTAGTCCTTATTTCCCTTTGACCGATGATACTGTTCAGCAGGGTATCCAATTCTATAAATATAGCATGAAAGGGATAATCGCGGGGTGCTTTTTGATAGTGACAGAATCCACCGCTAAGATGCTGGATAAGGGTGCCGCCGGCGGCTACATTGAGTAGCTGACAGCCGCGGCATATGCCCAATACCGGAAGATCACGTTCCAACACTCGCCTGGCCAGGGCCAGCTCGAAGGCATCCCGACGGGGGTTGATTTCTCCTAATGAGGATGAAGGGTGATCTCCCCAAAAAAACGGGTCGATATCCCCACCCCCGGATAATATTACGCCGTGACATATGTCTAGGTATTCATCGATCAAGCTCGCATCCTCGCCAGGTGGAAGCATTATCGCAGTGCCTCCAGCCTGCCGCACCGCGCTAACATACGTATCACCCAGGCAGTGTTTGTTCCCGGCATAATTATAATCGGCGCTAATACCTATAATCGCTTTCATCTCACTCCCCCAATTCAAAAATCCCCAACTTTCGCAGTTGAAAAATGATGCAGGAGAGCTGGGTCAGTAATACGATTTATTGCCACAGATTAACACAGATTCACACAGATGAGATTTGAGGGCCCCCGTCCTCTCATTGCGAGCGCAGCGAAGCAATCTTCCCCCACATGCCTTTATATTACTTCGCTCGATTAAGAATAAAACACTAACAATGCCATTGTACATATAATCTGTGTCCATCTGTGTTCATCTGTGGCTAATTAAAAAAACTTGCTGCACATCATCTGTCAACTGCGAAAAATAAAATACATGCTATATAATACAATGAGCAGGTTCCGTTAAGAACCTGCTCGCTTCTGCTTTCGGAAAAGCCCAGTCAGCTATGTAATTATATCTCTTCCAAACCCAGGCTGATCTTAAGGGCCTGATCGACCTTCAGCATGCTATCTTCCCGAAGCACAGCTATACGTTGTTTCAAACGGCTCTTGTCAATGGTCCTAATCTGTTCGGCTAAAATGACGGAGTCACGCTCCAACCCATAGGTGCGGGCATCGATTTCAACATGAGTGGGTAGCTTGGCTTTGTTTATCTGTGAGGTAATAGCCAGGATTATGGTGGTCGGGCTATACTGGTTACCTATATCGTTTTGTACCACCAGTACCGGTCTGATTCCACCCTGTTCCGAACCCACTACCGGGTTCAATTGGGCAAAATAGATTTCGCCTCTCTTGGTCATTTATGCATATCACTCCAATAATTTTTCTATGCAGTTTACCAGAGCCTCTTCTTCCATCCCGAGGCTTTCACAGGCGATACCCAGATTTATATCGGCCATCTCCAGGTAACCCTTCTTCATGTTCTCCAACTTCAACCTTCTCTTCCGCTCCCCCAGATAAAACTTAATGGCTTCTCGTACGATCTGACTGCGATTTTTACTTTCGAGAACCATTATATCGTCAACTTCACATAGGAGATTTTCCGGAACCGTTATTATGATTCGTTTCGTGGCTGGCAAAGCGAGCACCTCCACATAATAGATACATATCGACGAATCTATTATAATTAATTCTCTTGCCAAGCCGCAAATCCAATAATTACATCAAACCTGACTTGTTCCGTAAAACCTTGGCACCCGTACTCCCAGGGAACAAACTATTTCATAGTTAATGGTGCCGATCATTGTGGCCAGGTCATCTGCGGTGATCCCATCCTCCGGCTTACCGAACAGGATGATCTCATCCCCGGTTTTTACTCCCTCTACCCCACTCACATCAAACATACATTGGTCCATGCATACCGTTCCGATCAGCGGGACCGAATGGCCCTTGATCATCCCCCAGGACCGATTGGATAGCTGCCGGTTGTAGCCGTCGGCATATCCTATAGGAACCGTAGCTACCGTAGTCTCTGCCCGGCAATAATACCGGCGGCCATAGCTTACCGGATATCCTGCTGGCAGCTTCTTGACATAACTGACCTGACTTTTCAGGGTCATAGCGGGTATTATGTCCAGTTTCGCTTTCATAGCCGGGGAAGGAGACAACCCATAAAGCACTATGCCGGCCCTGACCATATCAAAGATCGCCTCTGGGTATCTGAAAATGGCGGCACTGTTTGCACAATGTTTGATAGGAATGTGGTGCCCCCGGCTCTCCAATTCACGAATAAACCCTGAGAACAGATCTAATTGCCTGCGGGTAAAGGTTTCGCTGTTCCCGTCTGCTTCAGAAAAATGGGTCAGTATGCCCTCCAGTTCTATCCCCGGCAATTCAGCGATCTTTTCAACCAGTTCCAATGAATCTTCCTGCACATTGAATCCCAGACGACCCATGCCGGTATCAATCTTCACATGGACCCTGGCCCTTTTTCCTGCTGTCTGAGCAGCATTACTAAAGGCTTCGGCGGCTTCCATGTTAAAGATACACGGGGTGATATCTGCTGCCACCGCAATGGCTGCCGCGCTTTCCGGCAGGTAGCCCAGTGTCAGCACCGGAACTGTTATTCCGGCCTGGCGGAGTTCCATGGCTTCCTCCAGACTGGCAACTCCGAAGTAGTCAACACCCCATTCCTGGCAGACACGGCTTACCTCTTCTACGCCATGCCCGTAAGCATTGGCCTTGACCACCGCCATGATCCTGGCTGGTCCGGCTGCCCGACTAATACTGTCCAGGTTGTGCTTTATTGCTGTTAAGTCTATTTCTGCCCAGGTTGGCCTGCTATTATCCATTACTTTTTACCAGCGCCTTTAAAACATCGTTGCGAGTAATGATCCCAACCAGCTTCTTATTACGCACTACCGGCACGCGATTGATTTTTTTGTGCTGCATCAACTCAACTACATCAGACACTGGAGTATCCTCCTCTATTACTATCACCTTCGAGTTCATTACCTCTTTAACCCGGCTGGCAGTATACTTTTTGAGATCCTGATTAAAGCGCAGAGGATTCTCCAGAAATATTATACTGTCAAATAAAGTAAGATAGAATGGAACCTTTAGTTCGCTTGCCTTGACCATCAGGTCCTGTTCGGTAATTACTCCTAAAACATGACGGTTTTGATCAATCACCGGAATGCCACTGATCTTGTTATCGATCATCAAACGAGTGACTTCTTCAATCTTCTCCTCCGGATGGGTGGTAATAACCTCCCGGGTCATGATATCCCTTGCCAGCATGGCCATCACTCCTTTATTAATTGATAGTATCCTGGACTCCTATGAACTGAGTCCCCGCATCGTATTGTTTCATCACCGCCGGCAGGCAGTTGATGAGATCCCCCGCTATTATACCGCGTTCACCCTTCATATGCGCAGCTGCATCTCCGGAAAGGCCGTGCAGGTAAACCCCTACACAAGCAGCATCAGCCGGCCTAAGGCCCTGAGCGACTAACCCGGCGATAATCCCGCAGAGGACATCGCCGCTGCCAGCAGTAGCCATCCCCGGGTTTCCGGTAATATTTACATATACTTCGCCATGCGCATTAGCCACTACAGTCTTATTGCCCTTAAGTACCACGGTGACTCCCCAATCCAGGGCTGCACTACGAGCAACTGCTATGCGGTTGGCTTGAATCTCTTCCACGCTCATGCCAGTCAGCCTCGCCATCTCTCCGGGATGGGGAGTAAGAACCACCGGGATCTGCCGGTTGCGAAGGATCCCTATATCACTGGCCAGCGCGTTCAACCCGTCAGCATCAATAACTACTGGTATCCCAGCTCTTTCCAGCACGAAGCGTATTATGGCATGGGCCTCCGGGTATTGGGACATGCCGGGGCCTATCGCACAAACCGATGCAGTACCCATCAGGTTTTCGATGGTCGGGAGGGCTTCCAGGGCGATAGTTGCCTGTCCGGTTTCGGGGAGGGCTCTGGTCATAACTTCTACCATGGCCCCTTCAGCTACCGGCAGGATGGATTCTGGCAGCGCTGCTGTGACCAATCCGGCTCCGCTACGCAGTGCCGTTCCAGCAGTCATTATTGCTGCCCCCGTCATTCCCTGCGAGCCGCCAACTACCAGGACATGACCATAGGTTCCCTTGTGCGATTCTGGTTTGCGCGGCCTTAAAAACGGTCTTACCATAGCCTCTCCGATCAAGTTGGTCTTGAGCTCTGGATCTTCCAGGAGCGGCCGGGGTATGGAGATGTCAGCCACACTGAGAGTCCCCACGTAGTCTTTGCCCGGCTCAAGTACCAGACCTATCTTAGGCAGGGCATAGGTCACCGTGTGAGTGGCTCGTATTGCTTCGCCGTTTACCTTGCCGGTATCTGCTTCGACCCCCGAAGGTATGTCTACGGCTACAACCGGTACGCGGGTCCAGTTTATCATTCGCACTATCTTGGCATCCAATTCACCCAGGCTGCCCTTAAATCCGATACCATAAATGGCATCAACAATCAGGTCCGTACCCAAAAGACCCAGCATCAGTTTATTGAGTTGTTCCTCCTGATATAACGGATAGATGGAACTGGTCATCCGACTCAAGATATCAAAATTGGTACGAGAATCGGGAGTAAATTCACCAGGATTACCCATGATAAATGTGTCAACATTGGCCCCGGCATTTAATAAGTGACGGGCAACTACGAAGCCATCTCCGCCATTATTACCTTTGCCGGCCAGAATAACTACGTTTTTCCCCACAACACTGCCCAGTATCTCCTGTACCACCTCGGTGGCCTGCAACCCTGCATTCTCCATCAGGATCAGGCTGGGTATGCCGTAAATACTAGTAGCCTTCCGATCAATCTCTTTCATCTCATGTGCATATAATAGCTTCAACCTCGTAACTCCTCCTCAGCGATAACAGCGGCTATCGCATGTGTTGCCGAATGGGAAAGGCTCAGGTCGATATTCCTGATACCTGCTTCTTCGCACCTGACCAAAGCTGCGCCATGTAACACTATCCGTGGCCTCCCCCCCGCCTCCACGACAACTTCCACATCGCGAAAACCAATACCCCGGCTCAGCGATGGGTGAAGCTTGCGAACGGCTTCCTTAGCAGCAAACCGCGCAGCCAGCGAAGGATAGGGATTGCTCTTGCTACGGCAGTAATCCAGTTCGCCTACCGTATAGAGCCGGTTTAAAAAACGTGGTGTCCGCAGCACAGCTTGTTTGATCCTCTCTATTTCAATTATATCTATCCCAATCACTAATAAGTACCCCTCTTCATCGCATACCAGAAAAGATCGTTGTAATGGTTCACTTGGTGCCGGTCTTCAGCGCATGGCTGTATCGCATCCCTAAGCAGCAAAGTACCCGGATAGTCTGTAATTTATTTTTCAGCCCTGGTTATATATGGTAAGAAAGATGCTTTCCCAAGTAAAACAAAGCCCTGAAACCAATGCGGGTTTCAAGGCTGCAGCAAATCAGGAAGATTTGTTGTTTTACTGGTAATTATTATACCCCGGTGTTGATACCGGCACAATACTTATTCCTCCTGGCCCCCTACGGAGACCAGTTCAGCACGCTCACCCTCACTTAGTATTTTATCCATATCCAACAGCACTAATAAGCGCCCGTCGATTTTACCTACCCCGGTCAGATAATCGGCGGCAATCCCGCCTACAATCGTTGGTGCCGGTTCGATGTTATCCTCAGATAAGCGTAGGACTTCGCTGACCTCATCAACGATTATACCAACAGTCTGCCCGGCTACTTCAACCACCACGCTGCGGGTTTCTGAAGTGAAATCCGAGGCCCCCATCTGAAAACGTTTCTTAAGATCTATTATTGGAATGATCTTACCGCGAAGATTGATAATGCCTTCAACAAATTCCGGAGCCTGCGGCAGTTTGGTCGGCTTAGTCATAGTAATAATCTCATGTACCTTGGTGATAGAAACCCCATATTCACAGATCATATCGCCCTGTTTCAGAGTAAATACTACTAACTGGATTTCATTAGCCATATAATCTCCTCCTCTGCTCAAGTCTGGCGAATTTATCAACATAAACGAATTGTCATATACATTTATATTCATCACCAGATATTTTTTTCCTCTATTTATTTTAAATTTTCATGCAGTTTTCGAACTATACAACAGTTTTTTCTAGCGGCCAAATATGCGGAAATACCAGGCTCCAGGCAGCATCTTGCAGAATTCACCTGCTGAAAAACGAAAATTTTTTGTCGAAATAATTAATAATATTGTAAAATAATTTAAGTGTGTTTTGATTGCGAATTTGTTCTGCAGGGTCTTCAACTGGTTTAGCTGGTAGGGATCAGCCACACCCTGATTCATAAGCCGAGGCCAGGCGGAAATGTTGACAGATAAATAGTACGTCAGTATACTATATTAAATATTAAAAGTGATGATGAAAGGGACTAGTAAGCTGATCCTTGGTCTATAGAGAACCGTCGTTTGGTGTAAGACGGTCGAAAGGCAAGCGGAACTCACCCTGGAGTTGCCGACCGAAATCATCTTTGAAAGTAGGCTCGGACGGTGCTTCCACCGTTAAAGGGAAGGGGATACCGGATCTATGATCCTGCATCCTGATCGAGTGAACGGCATCAGCTGTTAATTTGAGTGGTACCGCGGAGTTAAACCCTTCGTCTCAGAATTCTGGGCGAAGGGTTTATTTTGTTTTATCATATCTGCTTAAGATTATCTTAATAACAGAATACCTGAAAAATCTGCTTTCTATTGAAAGCTTCAAATAATATGCGCCGTTAGCGGCATTTATGGGGAATGGAGGACCGATATGTTAGAACTAAGAATCAACGGATTTGGCGGGCAGGGTTCCGTAACCCTGGCTCACTTGCTGGCACAAGCTGCCCTGGAAAATGGTGAGCAGGGACAGGCTTTGCCTTTCTTCGGGGTGGAACGCCGCGGAGCGCCGGTGCGGGCTGCAGTACGCATGTCCCCCACTACTATCCATGCACACAGTCAGTGCGAACTACCGGATTATGTTGTTGTGATGAGCGAAAAACTTACACAAGCAGCGTTAGGTGAAGGCATCATTGAGACCGGCACCGTGATTATCAATGCTCCTCAAGCCGTGCCCATAGAGAATCACCCGACCTGGCAGGTGGATGCTGAAGCTATCGCACGCCAGGCCGGATTATTTAACGCCGATGGCCCCCTTATCAATATTCCTTTATTTGGTGCGGTTTGCCGGGTATTAAACATCCCAAGAAATATCATGGAACAAACCATTATGAACAAATGGCCCGGTAAAAATGGCGAACGCAATCTGGGCCCCGCCGGCGAGGCTTATAATACTGTAAAACAGGTTAATGCATAGCGTACTTATATTTGAATTAGCGAAAGGGATGGAGATAAATGAAATCACTTACGAAAGCCTACCGGCCCATTTCCTGGCCAATGTTGGGCGCCGGCGGTGACACCGGCTCCTGGCGAGTGCACCGTCCGGTAGTTGACGTTCAGAAATGTACCAAGTGCCAATTTTGCTGGGCATATTGTCCGGAAGCGGTAATTGACCGCCATGAAATTATAATTGATTACCGCTATTGCAAGGGCTGCGGTGTATGCGCCGTAGAATGCCCCACCGGTGCGATCAGCATGGAAAAGGAGGAGTAGCGGTATGAAAACAGCGCAAGTAATCATGGCTACGGGTGCCAATGCCGCCGCCCAGGCCGTAAAATATGCCCGGGTTGACGTAGTACCTGGCTACCCCATCACCCCCCAGACCTCTATCATGGAATACATGGCATCGATGGTTGAAAATGATGAGCTGAATGCACGCTTTATTCCAGTAGAGGGTGAACACAGCGCTATGGCTGCTGCTGTAGCCGCATCCGCTGCTGGAGCCCGCGTTTTTACAGCTACTTCATCCAATGGCCTGCTGTATATGCACGAAGTTCTGCATATGGCTTCCGGTGGACGTTTGCCGGTGGTAATGTGCAACGTCAACCGGGGCATTTTTGCTCCCTGGACCCTGTGGTCCGATCATCAGGACTCTATGGCTCAGCGCGATACCGGCTGGATCCAATATCACTGCTCCTCCAATCAGGAGGTGTTCAATACTATTCTGCAGGCTTACCGCGTGGCCGAACAAATCAATATCCCGATCATGGTCAACTTTGATGGCTTTGCCATCTCCCATTGTCTGATGCCCCTCACCCTTCCGCCGCAGGAGGATATCGACCAGTTCTTGCCTCCGCATAAACCGGAATGGCGGCTGGACCCGGCAAATCCCTCTTCCTTCAGCAATGTGACCATGGCAGCCGAATACGCCCCCTTCCGCCAGATGCTGTCTGACGATATTATTGCCTCAATCCCGCTGGTAAAGCAGGCCGCCCAGGAATACAAAGAAGCCACCGGCATGTGGGACGGCGATACCATAGACACTTATCGGCTGGAAGACGCCGAGGTGGTAGCATTTGCGATCAACAGTATGGCAGCAGAATTGAAACTCTCCGTCGATATCCTGCGTGAACAGGGCATCAAAGCTGGTCTGCTCAGGCCGCGCCTGTATCTGCCCTTCCCGGCTGAAGACATCATCGCCGCGTTGCCGCAAAACGCTCAGGTCATGGTACTGGATCGTAATTATAACTTCGGTCATCCCGGCGGCATCCTGGCCTCTGAACTGAAAAGCGTGCTCTTTGGCCGCCGCAATGATATCACGGTCAAAAACCGGGTTATGGGTATCGGCGGCATCGATCTGACCCGCCGCTTCATGGCCGCCGAGATCCGCGCCATGATGGATGAATAAAGACCATGAAAGGAATGGATTGATATGACTACCAGCATTAAACAATTACCGGATACTGAGCAGGTTTTAAGCGGTAACGGAGCCTGCGGCGGCTGCCCTGCCACCATGGCGCTGCGCATCGTGGGCAAGGCTCTGGGTCCCAACGCTATCATGCTGCTGACCCCCTCCTGCTCGGTAGCCAGCATGGGCATGACCCCCAAGCTGGGCTATAACTGGCCGGGTATCAATATTACCTTTGCCACCGCTGGCTCTTCTGCCTCCGGTATTACCCATGCACTTGAGATAATGAAAGAAAAGGGCCGCCTGGAAGGTGAGCTGCCTACCGTATTCAGCTGGGTGGGCGATGGCGGTACCTATGACATTGGCTTCCAGGCGTTATCCGCCGCCGCCGAGCGCAACGATAATATCATTCATTTCTGCTATAATAATGAAGCCTATAGCAATACCGGCGTGCAGCGCAGTGGGGCTACCCCACGCGGCAGCTTCACCACCACCACCCCCACCGGCAAGCGCCAACCCAAGAAAAACATGGCTTTGCTGATGCTGGAGCATAATATTCCTTACGTGGCAACCGCGACCGTTGCTTACCCCGGCGATCTTTACGACAAGGTAGTAAAAGCCAAAAACATCCCCGGTATGAAGTACATCGAGATCCTGGCTCCGTGCTATTTGGGCTGGCAGTTCGATATGTCGGATACCGTGCAGATGAGCCGCGCGGCTGTGCGCAGCGGTGCCTGGCTGCTGTGGGAAGCGGAAAATGGCAAGATCACCTTTAATAACCCTACTTCGCTGATCATCAACGGTAAAAAAGCCGCAGAACCGGTAGACGAATACGTAAAGAAGCAAGGGCGTTTCAACCGCCTGCTCAAAGGGGCGGATTCTGCTGAGCGTATCGCAGAAATTCAAGGCGATATCGATCGCGAGATCGCATTTATGCGGGAACGGGCCAAGATCACCATTTGATTCATGTAATCATTTAATGACACGCAGAATAAACGAGTCAGAGATACTTCTCTGACTCGATTAGTTTTATACAGGTTGGTTAATCATTGCTTCTGCTTGATCATACCCATCGACTGGTAAGTGGCTTCGTCCATCTCGCCAGTAGGCGGGAGATCATGCCAGACCTGATAGTATTTCACGGCTAGTTCCGTCATATTGCCGTATCTGCCATCCGCCCGGTCCATCACAATCCCCAGTTCCTTCAAGCGGCTCTGAACATATACCACCCGCTGGCCGCTGGATCCCTTCTTTAGTTTGACCGGAGTAAGATCTTCTGGGAACATTTTCCCATTCTGAACTATCCTAACCGGGCAACCCCAGGGCACCAGGGGGTACAATTCCTCCACCTGGCGATTAAACATGCGTATACAGCCATGGGAGGCATAACTGCCAATAGAATAAGGCTTATTGGTACCATGTATCCCGAATATACCCCAGGGAACATTTAAGCCCATCCAGCGGGTGCCAAACCCGTTGCCCCAGTTAACGCACTTCTGCGCTACTTTCCATTCCCCCAGCGGAGTGGGTGTAGAGCTTTTCCCTACTGCCACCGGATACTCTTTAACCGGCTTATCATCTTCATACAGGATCAGTTTCCGAGTGGCCACATCAATTACTATCAATGTTCTTTTAACCGGTTGGACTGGATCATTTTCCGTCAGGCATTCTATGCTCTGATCTTGCACCATCAAAGCCTCCCAAACAGTTTTGTTGACCACTCCATCATCCGGCAGGTTGTGCGCTAGTTGGAATAAGCGTATGTTTTGAACAGTGACTTGATCATAGCGCCCATCTGGTTCCATATCGTAGCCCAGATCCCTCAGCCGTGCTTGCACCACCCAGATTGCATCGCCTTCCAGGCACGGGTCGTTCGGATATAAAGCCGGGTAATCCATCCGGTCGATCCGTGGCGCAGTCTTTATCTCGGTTTTATCAGCGGGTATTTTGACAGCCGCCAGGGATATGCTGCCAATAAAACTAACCAATAACGCAGCTAGCAGGCAGGGTATCAGGATAGCATACCACCCCACCTTTCTCTTCCCTACTGCTTTTATAATAATAAGCTGCCGCATAGCATACCTCCCCAACATATTTATTCCATTCTATCCGCACAGCTTGACAAACATGACAAAAAGGTACTATACCGGAAGCAATTTAGCTCTCCTCTGCACTTTGCCTTTTTCCTTGAATCATATCTGTTCTTGACACCAGGAAACTAATCTAATATATTTAATAGTGAACGAACGTACACTCCGAGGTGATATACGATGCCAATACCTGAAGAAAAACAGAATAAAGAGCGACGCCAAAGGCTTATGGATTGTGCCTTGGATCTGTTTATTGAGAAAGGCTATTTTAATACGGCTATCCGCGACATAATCGTAAAATCGGGTTATGGGACCGGCACCTTTTATAATTACTTCATAGATAAAGAAGACATTTTAAAGGCACTTCTGGAGGACTTTGCCGAACAAATTATTTCAGGTTTTTCAGAATATTGGACCATAGAAAAAGACCTGTATAAAAGATTTATTGAAACCAAGCGGGTAACCATGGAGATATTCGCTAAAAGCGAAAGGCTGTCCGAGATATATAGCCGAGTAGCGGGGGCCAGCGATCCTATCGACCAATGTATAAAGCAGTTTGAAGATAAACTGATTGATTTCTATTCGAATAATATCGAGTACGGTATACAGAAGGGTGTTTTCGATGACGTCCCGGTTCCTCCCCTGGCTCATGCTATCCTGGCTACGGAAAAATTCCTTTTATATAAATGGGTCGTATTACGAACTATATCAAAACAAGAAATGATAGAAATGGTGGTGTCGTTCCATGAAACATTAGCTAAAGGTTTATTGAAATCCAAATAAGTAAGTATTTATTTTTCTGCTTTAGTGAACGTACGTACGTGCATAATTGCCACTATTAAGGAGGGATATGATGGAAACGATAGATGCTATTATCGGCAGAAGAAGTGTGAGGAAATATACCACTCAGCCTATACTAGATTCAGATGTGCAGGACATAATTACCGCTGGGCTTTACGCACCCTCGGCCATAGATCTTCAGCCATGGTATTTTGTAGTAATTAAGAGTCCTGAGAAGCTTGAAGAATTTCGTGAGTTCATGAGCGAGGTATATGATAAGTTTGAGCCGGTACTGCTGGAGCGCTTTGCCAACCATCCTGCTACAATTGCTGAAACCAAGGTATTTCTGAAAAGCCTCGGCGGCACCCAGTGCTGCATCCTTGCTTTTATGTATCAACCGGATTATCCTGACAAAAAGGGGGTCATTGAAGGCGTAAGCGCTGCGATTCAGAATATGCTCTTAGCAGCGTATGACAAGGGAATCGGTTCCTGCTGGATGACTGCGCCCACGCGTGCAGGAATGGAGGAAGATATCCGTCTTCGTTACGCACCTGACCATGGTGATTTTATTGCAGCTGTAACTTTGGGTTATCCCGCCTTGACGCCAAAAGCTCCAAAAAGAAAAATGGGCCGCTACCAAATAATCTAGTCAGTAAATTGATTAAGCGCACATTAAGGCTCTGTTTGCTAGCTACAGTCTTAATGGTAAAATAAATAAAATGTGCAAAGTAAATCTGAGAGGGGTGCCCCATTTGGAGTTGGATCAATGTTTAAATTTTGTTCTGACTAAAGCTCAACAATCCATTCACCAACTTTTTAAAGCTCAGCTAGCTCCTTTCGGTGTCACCCCGGGACAATACGCGGTCCTGAAGTGCCTCTGGGATGAAGACGGTAAAACCGCCAAGCAAATAGCCGAACTACTTTTTCTGGACGGCTCCACTATAACCGGAGTACTGGACCGTATCGAGCAAAAAGGTCTTATAGAAAAACAGGTCGATCCCCGCGACCGGCGTGCCATCCGGGTAATGCTGACCGATGCAGGCCGCAGTCTGGAAGAACCGCTTACCCAGACCATAATTGATGCCAATCAAAAGGCTCTGGTAAATTTCAATGATATTGAAGGCGAATCACTAAAAAGCCTCCTGCACAAACTAAACCCCGGGACATAAATCCGAAGTCGCGCGAAAGCAGACCGATTAAACAAAACCATTTCGCGCATGTATTCCAAACTCACTTGTTTACCACTATATCTATATATACAGCATATTAGTTGGTATACAAATTAATGGTTGACAAAGTATTTTTACTTATCTTAGAATTCAAAAAAAGGGTAAAAGGGGCGTGTAATAAATGGATTTTAAGCTAACTGAAGAGCAAGAACTGGTCAAACAAAACATGAGAGAGTTTGCACAAAAGTATGTTGATCCAATCGCAGCCGAAATCGACGAATCGGGCCGCTTTCCTGCTGAGGTAGTGGCCAAATTAGGTGAAATGGGCTATATGGGCATGCCCTATCCTGTCCAATATGGAGGTGCCGGTACCGATTACCTGACTTACGCCTTAGCGGTAGAAGAATTATCCAAATCTTGCGCCGCCACCGGTTTTACCATGTCAGTGCATACCAGTCTGGCCTTGGGCCCTATCAATAATTTCGGCAGTGAAGAGCAGAAGAAAAAATTCCTTCCCCCCCTCTGCCAGGGAAAACATCTGGGCGCTTTTGCCCTGACCGAACCCGGGGCTGGTACTGACGTTAGTGCCGCTACCACAACAGCGGTACTAGACGGGGATGAATACGTACTGAATGGCACCAAGACCTTCACCTCCAATGGCCCAGTAGCTGATACCTTTGTTACCTTTGCCTGGACCGACAAATCAGCCGGTTCCAAAGGCATGAGCGCCTTCATAGTTCCCAAGGATGCTTCAGGCCTGCGGGTGGGTGAACACTTTATGAAGATGGGCATCCGTGCCTCCCAGACCTCTGAGATAATCTTCAAGGACTGCCGCATTCCCAAGGCCAACCTGCTGGGAGGAGAAGGTTCCGGGATGAAAATTGCCATGAATTGCTTCGACCATGGCCGTATCGGTATAGCCGCCCAAGCGGTAGGTATTGCCCAGGCTGCCATGGAAGAATCCATCGCCTATGCCAAGGAACGTGTCCAGTTTGGGAAACCTATATCCAAACAACAGGCTGTCCAGTGGTGGATCGCCGACATGGCCACCGATATAGATTGTGCTCGCTTCCTATATATGCGTGCCGCCTGGCTGAAAGACCAGGGACTGCCCTTTACCAAGGAAGCCTCCATGGCCAAGGTATTTGGGGCAGAAATGTGTATGAAACACTCTATCAAAGCGGTGCAGATTCATGGCGGTTACGGCTATATCAAGGGGCAGAAGGTTGAACGCCTGATGCGGGACGCCAAGATCACCGAGATCTATGAAGGGACTTCCGAAGCCCAGCGGATGGTAATTGCCAATAACATGCTGCGGTAACGGGTGACTTATAGACGCAGATTTTCGCAGATTTATATGATTTACGCCGATCTTTTTTTATAGGTTTAACAATGGTTTTCATAATAATTATCAGCGTTAATCATATAATCTGCGTGCGGCGCAGCCGCCTGCGCCTATTGTCCCCGAGGGCGATTTAATGGAGGTATAAGAACATGCCCGATATATTATGCTGCTATAAATGGGTGGCTGATGAAGCCTATATCAGATCCGGTTCCGGTGGCGATCTTGATTTAAGTATGGCTGATTACAAGATCAGCGATTACGACAAGAACGCTATCGAGGAGGCTGTATTGCTTGCGGAGCAGCACGGCGGCACAGCGGCAGTCATTACTGTCGGTCTGCCCGACGACACCAAAGGGATCAAGGATGCCCTGTCCCGCGGACCGGAAAAGGCCTATTTTATTAACGATCCCGCCTTTGTTGACCTGGAACCCGCACAGACGGCTTCTTTGCTGGCCGCAGCAATAGCGTCGCCAATACCCTATGATATCATAATCTGCGGCGAGGGCTCCAGCGACCTATATGCCCAGCAGGTGGGGCCCAGATTGGCTGAAAAACTGGGGATCCCCTGCCTGTGTTATGTGCAGAAGGTCGAGCTGAACGGCAGCGAGCTTATCGCCCATCGCAAGTCCGATGAAGGGTTAGAGGTGGTTAAGGTTTCCCTGCCGGTTTTGCTAACCGTGGTTCCCGATATCAATAATCCTCGCCTGCCCGGTCTCCGGGATACCCTGGCAGCTGGTAAAAAGCCAGTAGTAGAGTTTACCGCAGAAGACCTGCCCTCCATAGATACTGCAGCCTTAGCCACGACAGCCACCAAGGCGGCAACAATCAAACGAAATAGTCGCCTTTTTGACGCTGATGCCGCCGGCATCGAGGAATTGGTCCAGGAATTGAAGAATTCCGGGGCAATAGCTTAGGAGGTAAAGCATGACTGGTGTCTGGATACTGGCAGAGAACCTGGAGACAGGACGCGAACTGATCACTATCGGCCGAACCCTCGCCGATAACATAAAGTCTGATCTCACCGTCATCACTTGGCAGAGTGAACTTAGCCAGGAATATATCGCATATGGTGCAGATAAAGTCCTGCTACTCCCTGCCCTGCCCCAGGATCAACCACTGCAATCCTATATCCCGGTGATTGCAGAACAGGCTCGGCAGGATATGCCGGAAATATTTCTATTAACCTCCTCCTTGCTGGGCAAGGAAATGGCCGCCCGCATCGCGGGCCAACTCAACGCCGGTCTGGGCAGTGAGTGCACTGCTCTGCGCTGGATTGAGAGTGAAGCCGCCCTAGAGATGGACCGCCTGTTTTATGGAGGTGCCGCCGTCCAGAGTATACGCTGCAGCCACGCTCCCCGGATGGCAACCGTTGCCCCCAGGTCATACAGTCCAGCTTCCCGTCAGGAAGATAAGCGCGGAACAATTGATGAACTACCGGCTCCGCAGCCTTCCCCGGTCAAGCTATTGGAACGTAATGCCCGCAGCCAGGCCGCCGGAGATATAAGCGAAGCTAAAGTGGTAGTGTGTATTGGCCGAGGTTTTATGAAGCAGGATGATCTGGATCTGGCCCGCCAACTGGCCGAGGCACTGGGCGGAGAGATCGCTTGTACCCGGCCCATATCGCAGGATATGGGATGGCTGCCTGAAGACCTCTGTATCGGTTTATCGGCCAAAAAGGTCAAACCCGATCTTTACATTGGCCTGGGTGTATCGGGGCAGATCCAGCATCTTACTGGCATCCGGGATGCTCGTATTATCGTAGCGGTTAATCAGGATGCCAGTGCGCCGATTTTTGCGGCAGCCGATTATGGTATTGTGGGAGATCTTTACGAAGTAGTCCCCCGCCTAATGCAGGCACTAAGCAAATAAATTACCCTATTGCTACTTTTACTGCAGTAGCTCCAGCAACTGCTTCGGATCAGTCGTTGGCTGTTGGCAGGTAAAACCACTGCAGACATAAGCCGTCGATTGCCCATCTGCTGCAGTCATATCGCGTATAAAAGGAATTATAGCTTCCAGGTTAACCTGTGGGTTACTAATATCTTTAAAAACCAACAGGCTGGTGGGGAGAAACCGCTGGTTGACCAATTGGAGCATAGACTTGGTGCTGGAATCGGTCGCATCACCCACTATGACTATCTCCTGGCCGGGCTGCTGATAATTAAACAGGGCGGTTAAAAATAACGAATGTCCTCCGGGTGCTTGCCGGATACTGCCGGCAAAATATTCGATCGCCCGGGCCGCCTTCTCCTCCAGAGCGTTCTCCCCGCTCAAGCGTGCCAAGCGCAAAAGATTCAGAATAGCTACCGAATTAGCCGATGGTATGGCCCCGTCATAGATTTCCTTGGGCCTGGCCAGCAGTTCCTCCGCATCGTTGCCATAGAGGAAAAAGCCTCCCTTTTCCTCATCCCAGAAATAACGTTCCATATCCCGATTAAGTTCCAGGGCCAGTTCCAGAAATCCAGCATCCATCCCGGCTTGATACAACTCGATCAATCCCCAGATCAGGCAGGCATAGTCCAGGGCATATGCCGGGTACATCGCCTCCCCCTCCCGGTAACGGGCCAACAGCCTTCCATCCTCCCGACGCAGGTTTTTCACGATAAAATTCACCGCTCGTTCAGCTGCCTGCCGATAGCTGTCATTTGCCAAAACTCGCGAACCAAAAGCCAGAGCAGCGATCATCATACCATTCCAGGCAGTAAGAATCTTATCATCTTTATGTGGATGAATCCTCTTCTCACGTTCGGTAAACAGCTTCTGGCGCCAGCCTTCAAGACGTATCAGTTCTTCATGGTCGGGAAGTTTGCTTAGCAGGTTGGCAATGCTTCGTCCCTCAAAGTTTCCCTTCTCCGTTATATCGTAGATTTGGCAAAACTCTGCTCCACCCTTTTCACCGAGTATCTCCCGGACCTCATTCGCTGTCCAAAGATAAAATAGGCCTTCCTCGCCTTCTGAATCAGCATCCTCCGCCGAATAAAATCCACCCTCGGAGGAGGTCATATCGCGTAGTACATAGGCAAAGATTTCCCGAGCCACCCGTGAATAGAGTTCCTTACGGGTCAGCTGGTAAGCCTCCAGATAGGCCAGGGCCAACAGCGCATTATCATAGAGCATCTTTTCGAAGTGGGGCACCAGCCAGCGGCGATCGGTGGAATAGCGGGCAAATCCAAAACCGATGTGGTCGTAGATCCCGCCCTGATACATGGATTCAAGGGTTTTTTCTACCATTTCTAAAGCTGCAGGATTCTTGCTCTGGTTATAATAGCGCAGCAGGAAAAAAATATTATGCGGAGTCGGAAACTTGGGTTGGGAGCCAAAACCCCCATAATGGCGGTCATAGGTCTTTTGAAAATAGGAAAAGGCCTGCTCAAATACCGCAGGGCTTATCCCTCCATGACTTGAATCCTCCTCGCGGTTCAGCCAGTCAGCGATCTTATCACTGGATTCCTGTAGCGATTCCCGTTCCTCCTGCCACATGCGTGCTATCTGCGGCAATAGCTGCATCAGTCCCTTCATGCCGTGGCCGGGGTTCTTGGGAATATAGGTGGCAGCAAAGAAAGGCTTCTTCTCCGGGGTCATTATAATGGTAAGCGGCCATCCGCCGGACCCGGTCAAGCCCTGGCAGACCTCCATATAGATATGATCGATGTCGGGCCGCTCTTCCCGGTCTACCTTGATGGCTATATAATCACGGTTGAGCAAATCAGCAACCGCTTCATCCTCGAAGGATTCCCTTTCCATCACATGGCACCAATGGCAGGTAGAATAGCCGATGCTGAGGAAGATCGGTTTATCCTCACTTTTGGCTTTCACAAAAGCCTCCTCACCCCATGGATACCAGTCCACCGGGTTGTGGGCATGTTGCAGCAAATAAGGACTTTTCTGATCTATCAGGCGATTGGTACGTTTATTATCTGAAATGACATATCACTCCCATCATAATCATTTTAGCTTAGTTTGGGAGTTTGGAGGGGGATTATGCGCATCGGCGAGGTATCGCTCACCTCTCTACAACTGGTTCGCTTTTTGTTTCCTTGGCTATACTGTAAGCAACAGCGGTTAATATAATATATAGCGTTATTCCCAATGGTATTGAAATACTAGGCTCAGGTTCGCTTATTAATCCCACAAATGCAGGAATACCGATTATCATCAATTCCAAAATAATAGCCTGCCAGAACTTCGGCCAGCACATTATCCAGTCACCATCTACCCGCTTTTGTTGCACCAAATTCCGCACAGCAAAATAGAGCGGCAATAAGACAATGGTCAATCCCTTTAAGCTGAAGCCTTTAAATAACAGCAACAGCCCAAGTAGGATACCGCATAAGATTGCCCATACCATCGGCATCTATTGGTCCTCCTAAATATTTAATATCCGGAATCAGTTTTAGGGGATATGCCCGGGTGTGGCAATTCTTCAGATAGCCAGATAACACAGTGCCAGATTTAGCATTAATGACTCAGAATAACTTGCCCATGTTTTATGATCTCGGCGAGGAATCCGCTTCGATCGTCACCCTCCTCAAGTAGCACAGGCTCAATCCGAACGTCGATGTCCCTTCTTAATTTGTACAAAAGCGCTTTATTTTCTAATGCATCTCCCTTAATACTATCAAGTACCACTGCAACATCAATGTCACTGTCTTCCTGCCAGTTGCCTTTTGCGTATGAGCCATATAAGATTACTTTTCGTGGTTTTATATACTTGTCTACTGCAACAGCATATTTTTTTACTATTTCAATAACTTCGTTTTTATCCATAAGAATAGTTCCTCCGTCTTATTAAGCAATAACTCACATTTCTCTTCGCTAAGTGATTGCATAATCTTATCTTTAACAGTGGGATATCTTGCTTCAACATTTAAAGGTTCGAGGAAATCCAACAAATCTTTGTATTCGTCAGAAAAAGAATCATACATACCGGTCCCAGAACGCCAGGGTTTCTTTAACCGAAAGAAAAGGCCCATCTAACAACCGGATGAGCCTGGGCCAAAGATTGTCTATTATCGCCTGAATTATCCTTTTTCCGCTTCATGAATATGGCTTCCGTCACAGAATGGTGGATTCTTGGTTTTTCCGCAGCGGCACAGCACAAAGCGGTCATATTCCTTGAGCAGTTGACCATCTTGACCGAACAAGCTAGCGGGACCCTCTACCAGAAGCGGGCCGTTTTTCACTGTGCGTATTTTCACCGCTGCCGGTCCTTCAATCCTATGATCAGCCGAGCCAGGACCTTTCGCTATTGCCGGGTCAAGTGATGAAGATTCCGGCAACCGGTATTGCAGAGCACCAGTTGGACATTTATCGATAGTCTGGATCACTTCTTCAGCAGTTGCAGCCGACAAATCGACCCAGGGCTTGGCCGCGGGTTTGAAAACCCCGGGCAGTTCCTGCCAGCACTTCCCGGCATGAGAGCAAAGCTTCGGGTACCACAGGACATTTAAATCTTTACTATGGTATTCCTTAAACTCATTATCGTTGTACTCATTTTGAACCGAATGTGAATCATTAGCGTTAGGGGCGCTCTCATCAGCCGGAACAAACAGCTCTCGTCCCGCACCGCAGAGCGGGCATACCCATTCATGCGGCAGGCTCGCAAAGGGAGTTCCCGGTGGGATGCCGTTTGCAGGATCACCGACAGCCGGATCATATCTATAACCACATACAGTGCACTCGTAAACCCTCCGCTCATCTCCTGCCTCCACAGGGTTCTGCGCCACAGGCTGAGGGTTCCCCTGCAAATTGCCAACTATCAAAGCATATATCTCATGGATAAGGCCCTGATCGAATAACTCAAACTGCTTGAGCATTTCATCCTGCTCTATCTGCGAAAAATAGCTCATGATCGGTACAAAGAAATACTTGTCTTCCATTTCAATATGCGCTGGGTACAGCGATGCTATCTTTTCTACCTGTTCAATTATTTCACGATAAGCACCGTGATCACCTTGCAGTGCCTGCGTCCTGGCAGCATCCAGGGCCTTCACTGACGTTCTGGCTGTCGTATGTTCCTCCATCAGCTTATCGAGAATACGTTTATGCTCATCTGACAAACCTTTGCTCGCCAGAGCCTTAAATAATATAGCTTCTTCTTTTCCGTGGTGACAGCGATCAGCATAGGTACGCAGAAAATCGACGCCCTGGGCGATGATGGAAAGGTCAATATCGGTGGGAGAAGCAACTTCTTTGATATGTTTTTGCATTACAGAGATCATGCTTTCAATCAGTCTATGTTCAATCATTAAAGGACCAACCGGCATCATTTGGACCACCATCCCTTTCATCCTGTATTAAGCAGCAATTTGAGGAAGTTTAAACATTATAATATATTATCTTGTCTACTGCCAGCATTACTATTCCATTAAGGTATGAAAAAAGGTGGCAAGGGGACGGCAAGGGGACGGTTCTCTTGTCACCTTTTGCTATAAACGTGCTTCCATCTGCTTCTTTGATTTTTTATCCAATATTTCACCTGACAATGCGTTTAGAATAAAGCTATCAATTTTATCAGATTTAAGCTCTTTTCGGATCGTGCACAGTACATTCAGGATATCGAGCAGTATGGATTTCCTCATTGTTTCTTTAACAGCCATAAGGTTAAAAGAAATAAGTCTGGAAGCTATTTTATCATTCAAATCTGGCTTGGATGATGCTATTTTCCCTAATGATTGAATACATTGGCGTATTGTTATTGGCTTTTCGTCGTTTAAAAGTTGCAGGCAATCGTCAATAATATCTCCTGTCCTGTTTTCAGTATCCCATATAACATTTTCGGCGATCAGCATCATGCCAATACTTCTCTGATATGAATTGTCGCTTGTTAGTTTGTTTCGGAAGGTATCCCAATAAGGATAGACATCATCGAAGAATAATGATCTGTTTTGCAAAAGAAGAAATGCCCGATACCTTATGTTGTCGTCTTTTAAAGACAACCATTCTACAAGCTGCGGAATATCGTTTTCGTCTAACCCGATCGACGCTTCCTGTAAATTGCCTTTATCGATTGACATGATACTCTCTATGGTAACCATATCTATCCTCCGATCAAGTGGAGTCTATATTCAAAAATCCTGTTCATCAACCGCACAATACCAGTAAAATTATAACAAATACGGACACTGAAAGAAATATGAAAACAAAACCGGGAGTATTCACTGAGATAATAAAATGAGTCAGGGTATGATTCCCTGACTCATCTTGGCAGATATTTATTGAATTTAAAAACCCTGTGCAAGGTCTTTCGGCATGATCACCGGACCTGCAGTCATTCTATACTTGGCCGGTATCACCGGTCCCAGGTCCTTATAGCTGTTTCCGGCACCATAAGCACTGCTGGGCAGAACCCGGCGCGCGCCGGCAAAATGCTCTCCATACCAATAGGTAAAACTGGTAGTAATACCGATGGCAGTCGGATTGTCTTGGCAGGTATGGATAATCGCCGGTTTATTATTGAGTTTCCCCATATAAATAGCTACATGCCCGATATAGCGGTTGCCGCTGCTATCCACTTTCCAGAAGGTCATGATATCACCGGGTTTCAGCTTGTCAACACCCACCAATGTATATTTTTTCGTGCTGCCGGTCTGCTTCTTGGAGTATACTCCGGAAACCGCTTGTCCTACCGTATTATACTTACGTGCGGCTGAGGTTATGCTGTATCCAAAGTCTTTATAGACCAATGATACAAAGTTGGAACAGTCTATGTACCCGGTTGTAGGATACTTGGTATGGCCATAGACCATATAACCGTATTTCATATACCATATAGCCCGTGCCACCAAAGCCTTAGCCGGACTGTTGTCAAACCCGGCCCGAAAAGCGGCCATGACGCTGGAATCTGATACCGGCGTCTGAGCTGACAGAACAGCTTTAGCTGGCTGAGCCTTAACTGGTTGGGTTTCCGCCGGTGCCTTCTTTGCCTGTGCAGGTTCAGCCGGGAGACTGTTCTGCGCTGGTGCACTGTCAACAAAACGAGGAATAGACATGGTGGTCCCATCCGGAAAGGTTACCACCGGCTGTCCGCTTCCAGTAGCTGTCACCTTCTGGCCGCCATTGATAGTTATTGTTACCGCTCCCAATGGCACTGCCATCAAGAATATCAGTACCACACTCAGCAGCACTGGTGTCAGCTTGACCATAGTCCTCTTCTGCATTCACTGTCCTCCTTACCTGATTTGAATCGACTTCTATCATTGCTGCAGCAGATTAAAAAATGGTCAGAATGTACATTCTAATTTATGCAGGGTATGCCAGGTACCTTAATATAATGGTTCGGTTTCCATCCGTATATACCTTCATGTAAATGTTGCCAATAGATAGGGCGAAGCCTTGCCAATCCGCCGTTTCGGGATAGCCAGACCATGGTCATGGGCCAAAATGTGACTGCTGGCATAGTTATATCTTTGTTGGTAAGGCAAGGAATAGCTGAGGTATAATTGGACATTCTAGTGATAGAAAAACAAAATTTCGAAAAGGAGGGAGTATACCTGTGAACTTGAACATGGTAGAACTGCAGAACCTGCGGCACTTGATCTCTGATCATGCAAACGTTGAGAAGAAGCTGAATTTTTATGCCGAACAGTCCAGTGACCCTCAGGTAAGACAGATGTTCCAGCAATCGGCTCAATCTTGCAGCCAGACCCGGCAGAAACTCATGACTTTCTTAGGATAAGGAGATGATTTAGTGACCAGACATATGCAGGATAAAGAAATGGTAAATGACGTGCTGTCTAGCGTGAAAAGCAGTTTGTCCACCTATTCCACCATTATCAGCGAAACCGCCAACCCCCAGCTGCGGCAGACCCTGCAGCAGATCAGGAATTCCGACGAGCAGTTCCAGTATCAGTTGTTCCAGATGGCCGAGCAGAAGGGATTCTACACCCCGGCCGCTCAGGCTTCCAGCGCAGAGGTTCAGCAGGTAAAATCTCAGGTATCCTCTTCCTAGTAAAACAAACAACCAGAAAATAACTGGGGTGAGTCAGACATACTGGCTCACCCTTAAATAATTCCCAAGGTCGCAGTTGACTTAAGATGTGCAACAATTGTAAATTATGAATTCTTAATTTTTAATTAAGGTGTGCACCCTACGGGTGCAATTACAGTTGTCGCTTGCTATTGCTATGAAATGCGAAGCATTTCCACATTAATTCATAAT
>JAAYCK010000124.1 GCA_012729835.1 Syntrophomonadaceae bacterium | reverse complement strand
TGGGATGATAAGGCTTGAAGGCGGCGCAGGTCTTATCGACAAGGTGATAAGATCAAGACGCCTGAAAGCCTTAGCGCTCAACAGGTTACGGTTTTTTGCCTCATCCAACTGCGATTTTTAGGTTTAAAGATGGATGCCCGACAAAACAATCCGGGCATGACGGGTTTGGACCAATATAAACAGAACTGATTATCATCACATCTACAGGCAAAAGCAAGATCAATCAGCAAGCATTACCCTGCTTTTTAGCACCACATCCCGGCCTCTCTTTACCTCAATCAGGTAACTCCCCCCGATCAGATCTGAAGCTAAAGGAAGAGCCACCGTACCGGAAAAGGATTTCCTGTAAACGATTTCCCCTCTGAGAGTGTAGACTGAAAGCATAAAATTACTCCCCGCACCCCCGACTGCCCTCAGCACATTATCTTTAATAAACACACCAAATTCTGCTTTTTCTCTGTTAACCTTAACACTGACTGCGGGTTCCACAGTCAGGCTCAACTTCTGCGTACTCTTGCACCCCTGAGCATTAGTATAGGTGGCCACATAATCGCCACCCTGATCCATCCTGACATTTGTCAGCTCTACCTCTCTGGTTGACGCACTGAATCCTCCCGGCCCGCTCCAGCTCCATGATCCGCCGCTGGAAGGGTGAGGTCCGAATTTAACCGTCGAACCAACATTAGCCGTTGCCTGTGATATCTGCTGCCAGGTCCCATTGTTTATCTGAATATGGGGTGTAATGGATGAAGGAGTGCAGGGGTCATCATTACCGGTACATGATGGAGGTTTGGGAAGCTGTGAACGTAAAGAGGTGATTGTATTGGCCCAGTTTGAAGCCGGGTTTACCTGTGCCAGACCAATAACCCCGTCGTTTACACGCTTTCGCAGATTGTTGATATCATCCCAGCGCACATCATGCCCGGTTCCTGCTCCTCCTACCCCGTAACCGGCATCTGCAAAGACAGGTTTGCCGAAAGCCTTGTATGTCCATGCCCACTTGGGAAGACTCGGCGACCAGGAATCGCTTATAAACTCCGTATCCCCTCTGCTGCTTCCACCGGAGGTATGAATAAAAGAGAACTGATCCATTCCCAATGCCCCGTACCAGTTCTTCTGCCATGTTGTATCACGCCAGGGAGAGATATCGATCGAAAAATATGCTGATGGACAGTTTGTCTTTATGGTAGAAATCATATCTTTCATCAGTTGGCCGGCTTCCTGATAGCTCAGGCCGCCTCCATCCTGCGTTTCCAGTGTATACTGCGTAAAGTCAGCCTCCATAAGCCACACACTGGGCCTGGATCCCATTATATTATTGACCCCCTTGGCAAAATTACCGTAAATATTGAGAATTTTTGTCCTGTTCTCACGGATATACTTCGCGCCGCCTTTACAGAGATTGTTGTTTTGATCAACGTTACAGTCCTGAAGTCCCCTGTCACGGCGGGCGGCAAATGCTATGATATAGGTGTGGTTAACCGGCACTTTGTTGTTATCCCGGCAAAGCTCGTAGTATTCACCGATATTAAAAGTTTCACTGGTGCCGATCCATGGCCCGGTAAGATAGTCAACCTGACCCATCAAAGCGCTATTGCTTCTGGCTTTTTCCCAGTCGGTGCCGAAATGAAATCTGCATTCAGGGAAAATATTCTGTCCATAGGCACTTAAACCAAGCGACATAAAAAACAGCACAAAAGCTGTCATTCGGGCAATAATCATGACTGTCCCCTTTCTTAATGTAAGCTGCACAATAAGATAAAATATTCAAAAGGGAGCAGTTTTGCTGACCGGAGAAAAAAAAGTGTCTACCGATGGGGAACAGGCAAGGAGTAATGGGAAGATAAGCCGTGAATTTACACCAGTTGCTCTGTTCCGGTTGGATTCATACAGAAGAAACAGTTTTCTGCAGAACCGGTGAATATCTTTCCTTCATATGCACCCTCTTTGACATCGGATGACGGGCTTGCCGCTGGGTTTGACGCCAAGCAAGCCCGTCTTGCGCCGATGATTCTGCTGACGCACGATTTCAAGAGCGCGATGGTTTGAAAGGCGCCCTTAGTCTTTTGGCGCGCTGCGGCGTTCCGTTTCCTCGCCATACTCCCCGGTATGGCTTCGGAAACGCGGCCTTGCATCGCATCCAAAACAGCTCACGCCTCGCTCGGCAGGGCTATTGGGATAGACTCTTAGCTAACGATCGAAACCATCTTCCGCCTGACCGTATCATCGGTCATTACTTCACCATCGCCCAGCTCTTCGTAGATTTCAAAGAGAATATTTTCCACACCTTTATAAATAACCACCTCGAGCTCCTCAGTGATGAGCACCGCGGCTCCCCCGCCGTTCTTGGTCTCAATCAGTTTCTGCATATACGGCAGCAAAAAGATAAACTTGGCAAGCGGCCATTTTGCGTACCGCTGAATGATTTCGAACGCCAATCGCACCGCGCGCTCGTCATAGCCGCAATCCCTGTCTCTCACACAGGCGGCTACCTGGCACAGTTTCACATCGTTCATCGGGTTCCCCTGCCTTCCGATTCCCTGGCTGGTGACGCTGTAGGCAGGATACGTTTCGGGCAGCCCCATCATGGACTCTAAGGAACTCCGGGGATGCGGCATGGTCTGGTACTTTTTAATCCTGGCGGTCAACGTAGGCAAATTTCTGTC
>JAAYCK010000123.1 GCA_012729835.1 Syntrophomonadaceae bacterium | reverse complement strand
GAGGAATCGAACCTCCGCTCCCGGCTCCGGAGGCCGGTGCTCTATCCACTGAGCTACAGGCGCATATTGCTTGACCATTATAACAGAATGATTCTGGGCCTGTCAAAAGAGTATGCGGGGATTTTATGGGTAAATAGCTCGAAACCTGTTGAGCATCTTAGGCTGGGGTTAAACTTTTGGGGCGGATATTGAATCCGCCCCTACACATTGCCGGTGTAACCCGGCTGGTGTCTGGAACAAATGCGTCAGCTCATCGTATCTGGGACCTTTTCCGCGTTTTCTCTGTTCCAGCTTACCAGGGCAAATATCATACCGGCGAGGCAGATAGCGGCGGCAAAATAATAAACAGATCGGGTTGCCGAAACATATGCTGCGGCTTGGGCCGATTGTATCAAATTGTGGGAATAGAGCAGGGCAAATAAGCCGGTGGAAATGGCTGTGCCCAGAGCAAAGGCAAAGTTGCGGATAGTGGAGACGAAACCGCCGGCATACCCTGCTTTAAAACGGGGGATGGACCCCAGGATGGCATTGTTGTTGGGTGAACCGAACGCGCCCATGCCGATTCCGAACAGCGCCAGGCAGGCTCCAATCATGATGCCTGATGACTCGGCATTTAGGGTGCTCATAAGCAGGTTGGCAGCGGCCAGCAGGAAAAAGGACAAGGGGATCAAACGGGATGAACCCACCCGGTCGGACAGGCTTCCGGCTAACGGGGCGGTAATGGCCATGGATATGGGGGTAATGCTCATAAGGAGTCCTGATTGAGCGGTGGAATAGTGCAATACGCCCTCCAGATAGAAGGGCATGAGAAAGATTACGAAGGGTTGTATCGAGTAGGAAACCAATGCCATGATATTTCCATCAGTAAACCGCCGGATCTTAAACAGGTCAAAATCGAGCAAGACCTGTTCTTCGCGCTTTTCCACCCTGTAAAAAATGAAAAACAGCAGCAGAGATGAGCCGAGCAGCAATAGATCAGGCGTTTTCCTGATGGAAAAAGAAAGTACCATCAGAATAGCAGTCAGGGCGAACAACACTGTTCCGGGAATATCGAATGAGCTGTTAGCAGAGTTCCGGGGCTGTTCAGGGAGGTATTTGAGGGCCATAAGGAAACCAATTAACCCGATGGGCAGGTTAATGAGGAATATGGCCGGCCAGTGAAAACTAGCCAGCACCAGGCCGCCCAGACCTGGACCGGTCATATTGCCTACTCCCACAATACCACCGGTGATGCCCAGAGCCCGACCGCGTTCCTGGGGAGGGAAAGTATTCGAAATGATGCCTATCCCGGTTGCCATCATCATGCTGGCACCGGTGCCCTGGAGAATACGAGCAGCGGTTAGAAAAAACAGGCTGGGCGATATGGCACAGCCAAGCGATCCGATAGTAAAGACCATAAATCCATAGGTGTATACCTTATGTCCGCCTATTTTATCCCCCAGTTTACCGAAAAACAACAAAGAGGCAGTGATTACCAGCATGTAGGCGGTGACCAGCCATTGCACCCGCTGCATGTTGATGCCGAAATCTCCGGCGATACTGGGATTGGCAATATTCACAATACTGCCATCCAGGGTCGACATGAATATTCCTATGCAGACTAAAATCAGAACCCGCCATTTGGGATCCAGCTTCAGCATATTCGTTCTCCTCGCTGCGATGAAAGGGTTATCTCTAATATATTACCATTATTGTTGATCGATCAGTGAGGAACCTTGGCGGATCTGTAAATCAGTAGGCGGGAAGGAGCTAAGACCACGAGTAATCAATAAGGTATAGGGACAGCAATATTACTAGTCTTGCTGTCCCACAAGTGTTTATCTGGCAATAGTATGGGTGATGACATCTCCCAGGCAAGTGGCGGCGTTTTCTGCCAGGTCAAGCGACATGGTATCGCTTCCGATTTCAAAGATCAGGGCAGTGGGATAGAGATCCTGGTTGTAGTCACCCCGGCCAATGTAGATGCCGCGCATCATCCCAGGATATAATTTATCGCCCATATCCTTTATTTGCCTGGCGAATTCCAGGTTGGTTTTTTGTTTGGGATTGGAGCGTCCGACTACAATCATGACTCGGGCGGCATTGATGCCATTGATTGTATCCAGATAAGCCTCTGCCGGTGCGGAGTCGCGATGGATATCGAAAATGGCATCAGGGCGTTCTTTTAAGAGCTGTACCGCAGTACGCCGGGAGCGGTGATAGGCATTGATGTCGTGAGGACCGTGAGTATTAAAACTATGGGTTACACTGACCCCCGACTTCTCCAGAGACTCTGTCAGGGCACTGCCTACCTGGTATATTTGGCCGTCGCCGGGTTTGCTGGTTATTCCGCTCTTATAGCCATAGGACTCGTCACTATGTGAATGATAAATTACTACATGGGAATTAATCGGCTGAGCCAAAACCGGTACCGTGGAGTTAACTCCGGTGTCACTTTTTATCGATGAGCGAGAATCTGGCGACTCGCTTTTCTTGATACAGGCAAGGGCGTTATTGCCATTAACACTGGTAATCACATAATTTATGTTATGTTCGTCGATATACTCGTCATCGATCGCGACCGGCAAGCCGGTTTCCAGGATGACTTTACCGGAGCTGTCGCGTACCGTCACGTAGCTTAATTCATCACTGGGTGCCGGACTGAGCTTGGGTTTAGTCTGGGGAGATGCAAAAATATTTAGGAGATAAGCTGCTACCATTATCGATATCAGTATCAGAAAGAAGACCCAGGTGTATTTACGGGTAGTGTTATCCATACGAAAACCGCCTTTTTCTAATAAGCTCTGAGTTTATTATGAGAAAAAGGCGATTGGGTTATTCGGGAACTAATGGAAGCAGAAGGACGGGGAACGAAATAGACGCAGATTAACGCGGATTTTCTATGATGGAGGCTGTTTTTGTATTAAGGCATTTAGAATGGGTTTCCCTTTGATATAGTCATCTGCGTCTATTAGGTTGCTATTCCCAGCTGGCCATATATTCGCTCTGTTCAGAGGTTAGTTCGTCTATTTCGATGCCTTCCGCTTTGAGGCGCAGGTAGGCAACGCGGCGGTCGATTTCTTCCGGTACGTTATATACATGGTTGTCCAGTTCCTTGCGGTTCTGGATGACATGCATCAAGGAAAGCGCTTGCAGGGAGAAGGAGAGATCCATGACTTCGGCTGGATGTCCGTCCCCGGCGGCCAGATTGACCAGGCGGCCTTCGGCCAGCAGATAGAGCTTGCGGCCGTCAGCCATTACGAATTCTTCGATATTGTTTTTCAGTATCCGGGTGGAAACCGCCAAAGCGTTGAGGTCCGGCTTGCTGACTTCCACGTCAAAGTGTCCGGCATTGGCCATGATAGCGTTATCCTTCATGACTTTCATATGTTCAGCCCGGATTACGTTGATATTACCGGTGACGGTGATGAAGACGTCTCCGACCTCGGCGGCCTTGATCATCGGCATGACGGTGAATCCGTCCATGATGGCTTCATTGGCCTTAATGGGGTCGATCTCGGTCACGATCACCCGGGCTCCCATACCTTTGGCCCGCAGGGCTACACCCTTGCCACACCAGCCATAGCCGACTACTACGACATCCTTGCCGGCCACTACCAGGTTAGTGGTGCGGTTGATGCCGTCCCAGACTGATTGACCGGTGCCGTAACGGTTATCGAAAAGGTATTTCATATAGGCATCATTAACAGCTATCATGGGGAACAGCATGACTCCATCCCGGTCCAGGGCCTTCAGGCGGACGATACCGGTGGTGGTTTCTTCGCAACCGCCGATGATTTTCTTGGCCTGTTCTATGCGTTCCTTGTGCAGCAGTCCCACCAGATCGGCTCCGTCGTCGATAATTGCATCGGGCATGGCATCCAGAGCCATCTCCAGGAAACGATGGTATTCTTCCGTACTCTCACCGTAGATGGCGTACATGGTGATGCCTGAGTCAGCCAGTGCGGCCACCACATCATCCTGGGTGGAAAGGGGATTGCTGGCGCAGGCTACCACGTTGGCGCCGGCAGCCTGCAGGGTCTGCAGCAGATATCCAGTTTTGGCCTCTAGATGGAGGCAACAGGTTATCGTCAGGTTTTCCAGCGGACGGGTACGGGTAAACTCTTCTTTCAGCATATTGAGCACCGGCATGTTCTGAGATACCCATTCCAGCTTGCGATGACCGGATGGAGCCAGACTGATATCTTTGATGATAGATTCCAAACCACTTTTACTGTTGGCGGCCACGTTCATTTATAACCCTCCATTAAATATGATACAGTTTTGACGTTTTTTTCGATTACTAAGCCTTGAGACAAAACTATTATAAGCAAAAATCCTTCTAATAGGAATAATAATCTGTTACTATAATTTTAAATAACGTAATAAAGAGGGACTTTCCGGTGAAGGTATTGATGTTTAGCTGGGAATACCCGCCACATATGGTGGGGGGACTGGGCCAGCATGTCTATGATCTGAGCAGATTCCTGGTTCATCAGGGTGTCTGTGTTCATATAATCACGCCCCGCGTAAAATATTATCCTGATTTTCAGGAGGAAAACGGGGTATTCATTCACCGGGTAGGGAGTTCCTACCGGGAGGTCGAGAATTTTAAATCCTGGACCTTCCGCTTTAATAGTGAGGCCATTCGTGAGGCGGTAGTCATCAATCATAAGGTGGGCGGCTTCGATGTCATTCATGCCCATGACTGGCTGGTGGCCTATGCTGGACGGTCAGTGGCCAAGATTTTTGAGATACCGCTGGTGACCACCATACACGCCACCGAACACGGACGCAATTTAGGCCTGCATAACCGTTTGCAGCAGGAGATCAACGAGATCGAAAAGAATCTGGCCCTGGAGGCGGATCGGGTTATTTGCTGCAGTCGTTATATGCAGGAGGAAATATCTTCGTTGTTTGGTCGCCCTTTAGCAGACCTGAAGATCATACCTAACGGCGTCGATCCCGAGGTATTCCAGGCCTTGCCTGAGCGTCCGCGTTTTTCTATTAATGACGAAGATAAGGTAGTTTTCTTTATTGGACGGCTGGTGCCGGAAAAGGGAGTTTGTTACCTGCTGCGTGCCATGCCCCAGGTTCTTAAGGCCGTGCCGGAGGCACTGCTGGTTATCGGCGGGCGGGGACCGCAACAGAAGGAATTGGAACGGCTGGTGCAGAACATGGACCTGGATGACAGGGTGCTTTTCACCGGTTTTATCTATAACGAAGAAAGAAACTATGTTTACAATAAAGCCCGGGTGGCAGTTTTCCCGAGTTTATATGAGCCGTTTGGCATCGTAGCTCTGGAAGCGATGGCCACCCATACCCCGGTGGTGGTGGCCAATGCCGGTGGCTTGTCCGAGATAGTACAGGATGAGGTAACCGGATTGAAGGTCACACCGGGCAGTGAGGGCGAATTGGCTGAGGCCATTATCCGTATCCTGACTGATGATGGGCTGGCAGAGCGGCTGTTAAATAACGCCACCCAGGAAATTGATTCGGTATATAAATGGGATGTCATTGCCCGTTCGACGGCGGATGTCTACGAACAGGTGCAAACCCGGCGCCAGATCGGGATACGTAGCTGAGATTGTTCAATTTATGATTGAGCGGGGCTAGAACGGAAGAGGGCTCCGCTCACGCCAGCTTATCTGGCGAGACCGGTCATAAGTTGTCCCACATCATTTAAGGGGAAGTGTAAATTTTTGAGTTCTAAGCTTATGCTGGTTTTGCATAGCCATATTCCCTATGTTAAACGTCAGGGACGCTGGCCTTTTGGCGAGGTTTGGCTCTTTGAGGCCATGGCCGAGACCTACATACCCCTCTTGCGTTCACTGAAAAAGCTGCGGGAAGAGGGCATAAATGTAGCCCTTACCTTCAGTTTTAGTCCTACTCTGTTGGAACAATTAGCTTCTCGCTATATCCAGCAGGAATTTATCAATTACCTGCATGAACGGGAGACCCTGGCAGCTGATGATGAGCGCTATTTCATATCCCGCGGAGAGATAGAGCAGGCGAGGATCGCCGCCTTTTATCACCGTTTTTATCGTGATATCCGCCGCGACTATCTGATAGAGATGGATATGGATATCGTGGGCTGTCTGCGCCAGTTGCAGGAGGAGGGTGTAATCGAGGTCCTGACCTCTGCTGCCACTCACGCCTATTTGCCGCTCCTGGACTATACCAGTCTGCAGTATCAGGTGCACTGGGGGAAAAGAGTATATGAACACTACTTCGGGCGCAGCCCGGAAGGCTTCTGGCTGCCCGAATGTGGTTATTTTAAAGGAATAGAAGATATCCTTATTGACAACGGGTTCCGGTATTTCTATGTTGATAGTCATGCGATTGAGGGAGGCAAGCCCATAGAAGTCTTCAGCGGGGAAGAGAGTGTTGGACTGGAGGTGGAGACCTTTGCTTCCACCGGGCTTTCCACCTATCGTCCCTACCGGATCGAGGACAAGGATATCACGGTCTACGGACGCAATGCTATGATATCCAATCAGGTCTGGTCGGCTGATTTTGGTTATCCGGGCGACCCTGATTACCGGGAATTTCATAAGCACGAGATGCGTTCCGGGTTTAAGTATTGGAAGGTGACCGATCGCAACAACCCCATGGACCGCAAGCTGGTATATAGTCCGGAAAAGGCTATGGTAAGGGCCGGACAGCATGCACATCATTTCGTACGCAGCCTGGAGGAGAACAGCCGGGAGGCAGTCAAACTGGGCTTTGCCGCACCGCTAATCGTGGGATGCTATGATACCGAATTGTTTGGGCATTGGTGGTGGGAAGGAGTCGACTGGCTGGAAGAGGTTATTCGTGAGTTGCACCATAGCGCCCAATTGGAGATGATCACAGCCAATAGCGTTGGCCCGGCCCAGCATGAAGCCCAGGTGTTCGAGTCTTCCTGGGGCATGGGCGGCAAACATTATATGTGGAACAACGCTGAAACCGGCTGGATGTGGGAGATTATCAAGAAGGTGGGCCAGGAATATGAGACCCTCAAATTCCTGTCTTATAATTCCGAGATATCCCGGCGCACGGTGACCCAGGCCTTGAAGGAATTGATGCTGATACAGAGCAGTGATTGGCTGTTCATGGTCAGCAATAATCTCACCCGTGATTATGCTATGAAGCGGTTTTTCGATCACTATACTAAGCTGCTGCGCCTGAGTGATTCACTGACCATCGGACAGCTTGATGAGGATTTTGAGTCTTGGCTGGGCCGGGTGGAATATGAAGATGATTTTCTGAATCTGCGCGACCATTCCGGTAGCGGGGGTACTTAACTACCAAGCGATACGGTTTTGTCGGAAAGGATTTTATGTGAACGCGTAGGGTCGGATTCTATATCCGCCTTTATGACAATCGGGCCGCAATCATGGGTGGATATGGAATCCGCCCCTACATAAATTTTCAATATCTGTATGTATTGGAGGTAGCTTATGAAAGGGCATATCGCCTTTTGCCCTCATTTTCATCAGCCTCATTTTCAGTTGTACCGTACCAGGGAGGAGGCTTATGCCAATTCTTACGAACCATGGCTGCGGTTGCTGCAGGATGCGGTGAATCTGGATTCATTTTATATCAATACTCATTTCTCCGGGCCTTTCCTCTACTGGATGCGACAGGAGAAGCCTGAATATGTGGAGGCGCTTAAGCAACTGTATTCAACCGGCAAGATGGGTATCATCGGCGGACTGGCCGATGAACCGTTTATCCAATTATCCTCACGCCCCGATGATTATTTGTTCCAAATGCGCGAGTATGACCGGCTGATTCAGGAGACCATCGGCATTTCGGCGGCGGAATGGCAGGGCATCCATGTGGTGGAGAGAGAATGTGGTGAGGTACTCTTGCGTGAATTGACCTGGGGGGCCCGGACCATGCAGGCTTCTCCGATATTCTATCTGGATCAGGAGACCTTCTTTCCAGCGCACTTTTCCTATCCGGGTTCAGATAATGATTATTGTCTGCGCCATTTCGGTTTTGTCGATCCAGTGTCTATAACGACTGTAAGTCATATACCACCGGAAATGCTCTATTATGCCTTACGTGATGAGATCGCCGGGCAGGAGTTTTTTGTTCTGCCTGTCCACAGTCAATTCCGGTACCAACTCTTGAAACGGCAGAGCTTTACCAGCAGTGACAATACCCGTATCAAACCGGGTCACTACTATTTCTATATAAAAGACACGCTGGAGAAGGCCGCCAGATTGGCGAAAGAATATGGTCGGGAAATAGAACCCATCCTGCTCATCTTTGAGGATGCCGAGAAATTTGGACAATGGAGCAAGGATCCCGCCGGAGATGCTCAGTGGCTGATGGAATTCTTCAACCTGGTAGAACGCGATCCTGACCTCAAGTTTACTGGTCTGAAAGATTATTTGACCGGGCAGGGTATTCTCGATACCTATCCGATCAGTTCGAGTCATAGTTATCCCGAATGGGAAAACTGGACGGCGCGCCGGGGTATCCGCGGTGTGAGCTTTGGGGATGAACGCCTGCGGCGAGTCATGTCCCGCATCAGGGATTTGGAAACGCTGCAGGAAGCATTTGAAGATGGCGTTATCACTCTCTGGCAGGACCGGCGTCAGAACCGGTCGGCATTCAGCGGCGAACTGCGGGAAGCTCTCATGCAGTCTTCGCGCCGTTCTGAGCTAGTAAGTGCGCTGATCGAGGAACAACTGGGCGAAGACCTCGCCGCTGCTTATCATATTATCAATCGGGTAAGGCATGTGGCTTATCAGGAAGACCCCAAGTGGGCCAGCCGACATCCCAGCTATGGTTCCTCACCTTATTATGATGCCCAGGGCTTGGCCTACGTGGAGGTAGCCCTGCGGCTGATGGAAGAACTTAATAATATAATCGGCCTTGCCGGTCGTAAAACCTTATCTGTAGTCGATTGGGACTGCGACGGCGGCGATGAGATAGTCCTGGAGAGCGCCAGTCAAAACCTGGTGGTACACCGGGAAGGTGGTTGCATGATTTACCATCATGTACTATCTCCCCAGTTGGCAGGAGATATTGATCTGGGCCGGGAATTATTAACCAAAGATATTAGCAAAGTCAGTGCTTACCATAGCATACATCGTCATCTGGTGCCACTGGTCTTTACAGAGACTGACTCCAGTCTGGTCCGCCAGTATTACCCCGAGGGAGGTCGTCGGGAGGTTTGCCGGAATTCGCTGCGCTGCGAGATGGTATTGTTAAATGATGGCGACTTGCAGCCGGTGGGAGGCTTCGCAACCATGACCTATGACATTGAGCCGGTCAATGGCGATCCCGGCGGGGTGGTCAGCATGAAAGGCCAGGGGATTATCGAAGGAACTCATGGGCCAGTCAATGTGGTAATCAATAAATACGTAAAAATGGAGGAGAACAAGCTCCTGGTCACTTTCCAGGCAGTATGCCAGGGTGAGATATCCGGATTGGCGCTGGTGCCGCAGTTGGTGTTATCGGCGGCACCCTCCGATGAGGTGGAATTCAAGCCTAAGGCCTGGATGGGAATGATACCGGCAGAAGCAGGCCAGGATACCCAGTTTACATTTGAACAGCTTATGGTCAACGGAACCAAGGGGCTGGAAGTATTTAATGACAAGCGTCTGGGGCCAAGGCCAGCCAGTATCGATTATATTTATGAGCTCCGCTGCGGAGATGACAACACCTTCAACAACCGCGTGAAAATGGAATTTGCTTCACCCAATCGTATGCCGTGGTTGAAGGTCGAGCCAGCGGTGAAGCATTATTACCAGGGTTACGTTTTTCCTGATCAGAGCAGATTGGGGTATCACACCTCCGGGGTCATGATCTGCCCGGTGATAGTGCTTGAACAAGGCCAGGGTTCCTTTGATGCCTGCATAACCTGGGATTTCGATACTTCTGCGCAGAAAACTGATTACGAACGAATTATTGACTTGATTAAATAATGGGGGTAGTAAAGTGATTTTAAAGGATTTTTTCAATTACTATTTTAATGTGGTCGATGAGGACGTTTTGCAACTTTATCGCGAACTGCTCCCGGAAGCCGACGAGCTGGCTGCCGCCTATGAAGAGGTTTTTTCGCGTAATGATGAGAACGCCATCGCTTTCCTCCTGGAATTCCATAATGCCACTGCTCGTTTGAAGCGGGACAAGCCGGAACAGGCCATTCTTTTTAATGTAGCTAATAATGTCTGTTTTCCTTTTTTTGTGGAGTACATCTGGAACGTGATCACGGATGCTGAACGCAAGAAGCTGGCAGAAGCTGCGGGCAGCTCAGATATCCAGGCTATAACCGAGCGTTTGGCTGCAGATCGTGATCTGCGTAACTGGTTCCGGGTAGAGATCGGGTCATCGCTTAGCCAGCAGGACCTGTTTACCCTGAACGAGATCATTGCTTTGCAGAACTTTTCTTCCGGCGGTGAGTATTCCTTCCTGAAATACGTTCATCCCCACATCCAGCAGTTGGAGGGGAAAATATTAGACGCCGGCTGCGGGGCGGGTTTTGCTTCGCTGGTGATGAGCCAGTATATGGACGTGCATGCCATAGACGCCTGTAAGGCTCGCCTGGAAAGGGCCACAGCCCTCTCAGCCATGATGAAGAAGGGGGAAAAGAAGATTTTTCCCCGGGTCATCAAATTGATCGAAGAAGAGCTGGGTACCATGGCAGTACAATGTGAATTTCCTGCAGCAGAGGACCTGCTGATCAAGGGTTCACAACAGGTTAACTTTACTGAAGGTACTATTGCCAACCTACCATATCCCGATAATTCATTTGAATCGGTCAATTGCCTCGATGTGTTGGAACATACCTATGACCCTGACGGCATTATCGGCGAGTTTGCCCGGGTACTCAAACCGGGCGGTCGGGTATTCATTACAGCGCCCACCCGTTATGGCGAGGTGGAACAGCGTATCTGGGAAAACATCGAGGGTACTCTCTTCCCGGCGATGCTCCATATGCATCATTTTGATCCGGAGTCGCTCAATCGTTTGTTTGAGAAACATGGATTGAAGGAAGTGGAGATTACTCCTTTTGATTTTATGAACTGGGACGAGTTTCTTGATATTGCAGACCGTTCACCTGCCCGCGAATTGGCTGACGAGCTTCGCGCTCATCCCTTCGATCAGGTGGCCCTGCAATTATTTGCGGTATATGAAAAGAAATAGGCCATCCGAGGCCGAAGCAACTTTGCGGCATGAAGTATGGATGATGTATGGGGCAGTAAAACATGATGAGATTAGAATATGATCAACCTTTGAATGAGCCGCTAGTCTTGCATCGATCCCGATGGGCTAGGGTGACAAAACGTAGTGTCGATCTGATATTTGGCTCCATACTCCTGATGATACTTAGTCCACTAATGTTGTTGATAGCGTTGTTTATCTTTTTTACTTTTACAGGACCAGTGATTTATCGTCATACTCGGGTAGGTCTTGATGGCAAGGGATTTGTTTGTTTGAAGTTCAGGACCATGGTTGTTGGGTCACAAGAAGTCCTGGATTGGTACCTGGAGAATCACCCCGAGGCCAGGTCGGAGTGGGAAATCAAGCTGAAACTGAGGAGGGATCCTCGGGTCACCAAATGGGGCCGTTTCCTTCGAACCTGGAGTTTAGACGAACTGCCGCAATTGTGGAACGTAGTGCGTGGCGACATCAGCATGGTGGGTCCTCGTCCTTTACTTCCCGGAGAGGTCGCTATATATGGTGCGGCTTTTCAAACCTACTGTCGCGTAAAACCGGGCATAACAGGTATTTGGCAGGTTAGTGGCCGTAATTGTCTGGCCTTTGCTGACCGGGCACGGCTTGATTCATGGTATATCAACCACTGGAGTTTAGCAATGGACCTTAAACTGTTGCTGCGAACGCTAACGACTGTTCTGGGCCGGAAGGGAGCCTATTAATCTAACACCCGTAAAGGAGAAATACAGTGTGGATTTGCAGGCCAATAACATAACATGGATACTATGGTTTTATAGATACATCCTACAGATCCATTCCACCAGCATAACCTGCTCTGATACCCTAATTTGTCTACAGGCTGCCCAATATATAATCTAATTATTAATTGTTCTGTTCTTTATAACACTATTGATCGCTCATTGTGCTCGGATACAATCGGGAGCCGGGATTTCTGTAAAGAGCGCACAAGGAGAGGTAATTTGAGGGTCCTGATCGACAGCAGAATGATTTACATGTCGGGTATTGGACGCTATATCCGCAACATTCTATCCCATATGCATCGGATGGATGAAAACCTGTACTTTGATTTGCGGGGGAATCCACATGAATTCCAGCGTTTTTTAAATGAAAGCCAGGTAAATGCTCAGCAGTTTTCTCACACCCCCTATCATCCTGTAATATACAGCTTGAGGGAACAGTTAGAGGGTAGTGCCCAAATGCTGGCTTCCTGCAGTGATGTATTTCATATTCCGCATTTTAACGCGCCCCGCTGTCTGCCCACAAGTACTGTAGTCACTGTTCATGATCTTATACCCTTCAAGTTCCCTGACTTATATAATCCTCTCCGAATCAGGGCAGCCCGACAGGTCTTAAAGAACGCGGTAAAAAAGGCGGCCAGGATCATTGTAGTATCTGACGCAACCGCCTATGATTTGCTTGATATGTTCCCGGCTCAGAGTATCGAGCAGAAGATACGCCGTACCTATCTTGGCGTATCGGAAAGATTTCATCGATTGGATCAAGCTGAGGTCAAGCATTTCAAATGCCAAAACAACTTGGGGGAATATGTGTTATTTGTAGGCAACCGCTTGCCTCATAAGAACCTGGGGCGTCTGGCCAGAGCCATGTCGCTTCTGCAGTCTGATTTCCCCGGTCTCCAACTGGTAGTGGCCGGAAATCGTCTGCGAGAACATGATGAACTAGATCAAGCCAGGCGATCTGTAGAATGTGGTCCGATAACAGAGTGGGGTCCTGCTAATGACGAGGAACTCATAGCCCTGTACAACGGAGCCCGAGCTCTGGCATTTCCGTCGCTATGTGAAGGCTTTGGCTTGCCTGCTCTGGAGGCTATGGCCTGTGGTACCCCGGCGGTAGTCTCCAACACTGGATCTTTGCCGGAGGTAGCCGGTGAAGCCGGCATTTATGTCGATCCCTATGACGTGCATGATATAGCCAGAGGCATTCGCCAGGTATTGATTGATCACAAGCTAAGAAACCATAGGGTCTTAATAGGTTTGGAACAGGCGGCTCGTTTCCGCTGGGAGGACACTGCCCGACAGACCATAGATATATACCGGGAGGTGGCCGGGAAATGCTGAGGGTCCTATTTATATTGCCCAACGTATGCGGCGGTGGGGCTGAGAGGGTCGTGCTCTCAGTGCTTCGTCACCTTGATCGTACCCATTTCCAACCGATTCTGTTTTTGACCAAGAATGAAGGTATCCTGTGGGATGAAATCCCTGCGGATACCAAGGTTTTTTATGGTATGCAACAGGGATTGAAACTAAAATGGCATCTTTTTGAGGTGTTGCGAAGATTGCTGTATGCGGCCCGGGATGCAGATATTATTGTTGGTTCCCTGGAATATGATAGTATTTACCTGGCGAGTCTGGCAGGTTGGTTATTAAGGCGTCCTGTAGTGGGTTGGACTCATGTTGAAATGTTCAACTATCCAAAAAGGATACTAATTGATCATGTATTGCCCCGTTTGCTGTACCCAGGAGTCAATCTGATGCTTACGGTATCCCAGGGGGTATCCCAGAGCCTTGAGCGTCAGTACCCGTGGTTAAAGTCCAGAATTCGAACGGCATATAATCCCTTGGACCTAGTTTTGATCGACAACAAAAGAAACGAAACACTTGACGAGTATTTTCAGCAGGATATCCCCGTTGTTTTAGGGGTTGGTCGGTTGGTGACTCAGAAGAATTTTTCTCTGCTGATCAGAGCACATGCTATGCTGTTGGCCAGAGGTATTCGGCAAGAGCTGGTTATCATAGGCGAAGGTCCTGAGCGAGCATCATTGGAGGAACTGGCGTGTAAACTTGGGGTTCAGGATAGTGTACGCCTGCCGGGTTTCCTGTTGAATCCCTATCCTAATATGTGCAAGGCCAGCTGTCTGGTCCTGAGTTCACAATATGAAGGATGGGGTTCGGTCGTTTTGGAAGCCATGGCCTTGGGAGTACCGACGATAGTAGTCAATTGTCTGGGGTCTGGTTCGGAAGTGGTGGGAGATGGAGAGTATGGCCTGCTCATACCACCCAATGACCTGGAGGCCATGGTTGATGCCATAATGGCCTTGTTAACAGATCCTAAGCTTGCACGGCATTATATGCTCAAAGGCCGTGAGAGGGCTGAACAATTCGGAATAGCGCACAGAATTCCGGTGTATGAAAGACTATTGTTGGAAGCAAGGCAGAGTAGTGCTTCAGGGGAGAATGCAGGGTGAAGATTTCTCTTATTTTGGCTACGATCGATCGAACCACCGAACTGAGTAGGTTTTTGGAGCAACTGGACAGACAATCATACCCGGATATCGAGCTGATTATCGTGGATCAAAATCGTGATGACCGCCTGGTGGATATATTGGAGCCTTACCAGGCTGTATTGGACATAAGGCATATAAAAACCGATAAGCCGGGGGTATCCCGCGCAAGAAATATAGGCATAAGGAGCTTGAACGGCGAGATCGTCGCTTTCCCCGATGATGATTGCTGGTATACTGAAGAATTGTTGGATAAGGTTATCAATATTTTTCGTAAACAAACCGATTGGGACGGAATCAGCGGAAGCCTGTGTGATGATGAAGGAGGACTGGGTCCAGGCAATTTTGCTTTCACACCTGGTTATATAAACAAATTTAACGTTTGGCGCCGGGCCAATACCAATACGATATTTCTGCGCAGGGGAGTAATTGAAGGTGCGGGAGGTTTTGATGAACTGCTCGGACCTGGAGCCGGAACTCGCTGGACAGCATCTGAAGACATTGATTATGTCTTGCGGATTTTAGAGAAAAAGCATTGCCTATACTATTGTCCTGATTTAAAGATCGGTCACCTCGATCCGGCGAGGAATTATGATTCAGCAGCCGTAAACCGTGGTTTTAGCTACGGCTGTGCCATGGGGCGTATGATGGACCTGCACAACTATCCGGTCTGGTTTGTAGCGTACTATCTTTTAAGGCCTTTAGGGGGATCTTTACTGGCACTTGCAACCGGCAGGATTGGTAAGACCAGGTACTATTGGAGTGTTTTCAGAGGACGACTATATGGCTGGATTACCAGTAAGAGATTAAAGGGGAGTAGTTGTGAAAATTAGCCTGATCAATGACTGGGTAGTAGACCTGGGTGGAGCTGAGAACGTGCTTGAGGTGGTTGCGAAGATGTATCCCAAAGCTCCGCTCTATACACTGTTCTATGATAGGGAATCACTGGCTAGGCTGGGTCTGCCTATAGATAGGGTACACGCCTCCCGTCTGCAGGAGCATCGCAACATACAGAGAAATTATCGTAGCAAATTGCCATTGTTTCCTTATACTATCGAGCAGTTCGATCTGTCCGAATACGATGTGCTGCTTTCTCTCAGCCATTGTGTAGCCAAAGGAGTCCTTACCCGGGCCGACCAACTGCATATATGCTATTGCCATACTCCGGTGCGTTACGCCTGGGATCTTACCCACAGTTATCTAGCAGAAAATGGACTTGATCATGGATTGAAGGCTGCTTTTGCCCGATGGTTCCTGCATTATATGCGTTTGTGGGACAGCCAGTCGTCTAATCGGGTAGACTATTTTATTGCTAATTCACAGAACACCGCCCGGCGTATCTGGCGGGCCTACCGCCGAGAAGCGCAGGTCATCTATCCGCCGATCGATTTGACGGCTTTCCAACCGGGAGAGACCAAGCAAGACTATTTTCTTTTTGTTTCCCGTCTGGTCCCCTATAAAAAAGCTGGGTTGGTCATACAAGCCTTTAACCAGTTGGGCCTGCCGCTGAAGGTAGTGGGAGATGGCCCGGAATATGATAAATGTCAGCGGTTGGCGGGTAAAAACGTAGAAATACTTGGCTATCGTCATGGCCCAGAACTGACCGCATTGATGGGACAAGCCCGAGCACTGGTGTTTGCGGCTGAAGAGGACTTTGGCATGGTGCCGGTCGAAGCACAAGCCTGCGGCACGCCGGTAATTGCCTTGGGCAAGGGTGGTGCCACCGAGACCGTAATCGCCGCCGACGGCTTTAACTGGGACCAGGCTACCGGACTCTTCTTTTATGAGCAAAGTGCTGTGGCGATAAAATTGGCAGTTGAACAGTTTACACAATGGGAGTCCCGATTCAATAGTCGGGCTATGATATCGAACGCCCAGCGCTTCAGCCAGGAAAGATTCAAGCAGGAGATGCAGGAGTATATACACGAACAATATCAACACTTTCACAGCACGGAACGAGGGCGCTGACCATGACTGAGCAGGTACGGCTGCAGCGGGTAATTTTTATTCTGCCCAACATTTCGGGAGGCGGGGCAGAACGGGTGACACTTAATGTTATGCGGAATCTAGACCGCCGCCAATTCCAGCCGGTGCTGTTCCTCATAAAGAACCAGGGAGTATACTGGGGCGAGATTCCTTCCGATGTTCAGGTGATCGCTGCCATGGAAGGCCGGGAGAGAGTAAGGTGGCATCTGCTGAAACTTATTCGGTGCATGCAACGGGAAGTCAATAAAGATGACATCGTTATAGGGGCCATGGAATACGATGCGATCTTTTTGGCCGCATTGGCGGGTATAATCAAAGGATGCCGAACTATAGGCTGGTTTCGTTGTAACATAGGGTTTTGGACTGATAGGCTTTCCCTGGTGCATAAAATCTTGATCAGCTGGCTGTTTCCTGCATTATCAGCGGTGCTTACAGTATCCCAGGGTGTAGCTGACAGCGTGATCAAGGCTTATCCACGGTTAAAACCAAGGCTGCAGGTCTTGTACAACCCTTTGGATGTCGATCAAATCCGCCAGCAGGCCCAGCTGTCGCCGGCAGTGCTGCGGAAAGAGCATGACTGTCCGATAATCATCGGGGCGGGCCGACTGGAGTATGCCAAGCATTTCGATATCTTGATCAGGGCACATGCTAAATTATTGGCTTGGGGCATCAGACAGGAACTGATCATACTGGGCGAAGGAAACGAACGTACCTGCCTGCAGTGTCTGATCGACGACTTGGATGTTAATGAAACAGTAAGTTTGCCGGGTTTTCAGGCCAACCCCTTCGCGATAATACAGCAGGCTGCTGTTTTTGTGTTAAGCTCTCGTTTTGAAGGTTTACCGGGAGTGCTGTTGCAAGCCCTGGCGCTGGGAGTGCCGGTGGTGGCTGCCGATTGCCCCAGCGGCCCGGATGAGATCCTCGAGCATGGACGTTATGGACTGCTGGTTCCACCGGACGATATGGAGTCAATGACGGAAGCCATTGCCAGGGTATTGACAGATCCTGAGCTGGCCGAGCGTCTTGCTCGCTTAGGGAGAGAACGGGCGGAACACTTCCGTCCAGAAAACACTATTCCTGCTTTTGAAAAGCTGCTCTCGGCACTGAGTCAGCAATGATAATATTCTTCCAGACAATAAGATATACATTGATTATTATCGATTGAGAGGCAGACGAGATACTATGATAATGGTTACGGGAGCAGCTGGATTCATCGGTTATCATACCGCCAGGCGGTTGTTGGAACGTGGCGATAGTGTGCTGGGCGTAGATAATTTGAATGATTATTACGATCCGGAGCTCAAGTCTGACCGTCTGCGCAGCTTGAACGATTATCAGTCATTCATATTCAGTAAGACGGATATTTGTGACCAGGCGGCTATAACCAGCTTGTTTCAGAATCATCAAATAACAAAGGTATGTCATCTGGCTGCGCAGCCCGGAGTGCGCAATTCTTTCAGAGAGCCCCATGTGTATGAAAAGGTAAATATGGGTGGGTTTTTAAATGTGATTGAGGCATCGAAAAACTCCGGGGCAGTAAACTTCGTCTATGCCTCATCGTCTTCTGTTTACGGCGATTTTCCCCAGGCTAGCTTCAAGGAGACCGATGATGTTGATTCGCCGGTTTCTTTGTACGCAGCAACCAAACGTGGTAACGAATTGATGGCATATACCTACAGCCGGATTTTTGGCCTTCCCACCACTGGTCTTCGCTTTTTCACGGTTTATGGTCCATGGTGCAGACCGGATATGGCTATACCCAGGTTTACCCGGGCTATTCTGGAGGGCAGGGAAATCGAAGTTTTCAATTACGGCAAGATGGAGAGAGACTTCACCTACATCGATGATATCGTTGCGGGAATCACCAGTGCCCTAGACCAGAACTTTGATTATGAAATATTCAATCTGGGAAACTCGCACCCGGTTGATTTGGAGTTACTGATGGGCCGATTGGAAGATCTGATCGGCAAGCAGGCAATAAAGAAGTATTTGCCTCGCCAGGTGGGGGATCCCTTGCGCACCTGCGCTGACATCGAACATGCAGCCAGCAAACTGGGCTATAAGCCTGCTGTTATGTTAGAGACAGGGTTGACAGCCTTTGTTGAATGGTTTAGAGATTATTATGATATTTGACCGAATTGCCGTCGGGGCCTTAACAAGCGGGGTATGCATAATGGATACTGTGTTTATCAGCATAATCATCGACAATTATAATTATGAACGCTATCTTGTCAAAGCCATCGACAGCGCTTTGCGCCAGACCTATCCGTATCGCGAGGTGATCGTGGTGGATGACGGGTCCACCGATGATTCCCTATCCATCATCGAATCATATGGATCACAGATACGGGCTGTACTCAAGGATAATGGCGGCCAGGCCTCGGCCTTCAATGCCGGATGGGAGATTTGCCAGGGCGACCTGGTCATTTTTCTGGATTCTGATGATATTCTGCTGCCCGCCGCTCTCGAGGCAGTGGCCCGACAGTATGAGGTAACCGTGATATCGGCATTGCCAAACTGCAATACAGTCTGCAGGTGGTATCATCGTCGGGCAAACCCATGGGATATTCGATCCCGGACGAACATCCCCAGCCCGGCGACGTACTGGCCCAGCTACTGAGCAACCGGCGCTACTCCTCGCCGCCAACTAGCGGCAACGCATTCACCCGGACCTTTTTGGAAGAGGTGATGCCAGTCCCGGAAGAGTTCCAATTGGGGGCAGATTCCTACCTCTTCATGTATGCTCCCTTTTTGGGTCAGGTAGTTCCGATCCGGGAAACATTGGGTCAATATTGTGTTCACGGTGATAATCATGGGTCCGGTTTCATCGATTATGATCGCTTGCTGTATCAGTTTGGCTGGTATGAACTCAATAATAAAATGATGAAAGCCGCTGCAGACAAATATGGTTTTATTTTGGCTCCACCCACTGCCGACTGGAAACAGATCAAGATCAACATGATGCGCTATAAGCTGGGGATATCTTTGGCAATCGATCTGCAGCCGGTGCCTTTTCCATAGCAGCCGCCGGGATCAGGGCGATTGCGGGTAATGACAAGTTGAGCCCCGTCAAGAAAACAGCTTATTCTTTGTGGTTTGTGCTGGTGGCTATGATCCCGTACCGCTGGGCAGGATTGTTGAGGTGGTTGTTTACTCATTTATATTCGTGGTATGACCTGAGATATAAAGTGCAGGCGAAGCTTTCTCAAAAAGCCAGCAAGGGTCAGAGAATATAATAGATCTTATTGATGGAGAGGGGTCAATCAGTGCGTATATGTGTTTTGGGTACGGGTTATGTCGGCCTGGCGACGGTAGTATACCTGGCCAGTCTCGGCAACCAGGTCTGCTGCATAGATTCGGATACTGGAAAAATTGAAGGATTGCTGGAGGGGAGGATCCCTATATTTGAACCCGGGTTGGAAGCGGTACTGCAGGAACAGGTGCAGGCACGCAGACTGACTTTCAGCACAGACTTGAGTTTGATATTGGATGATTGTGAATCATGTTTTATTGCGGTAGGTACTCCGCTGGGCAGAGACGGTGAGGTGGATAGCAGTCAGGTAATGGCGGCAGTTCATCAATTCGGACGGCTGATCAATCGATCTGTGGTGCTGGTTATCAAGTCGACCGTACCCCCGGGAACGACGGAAAAAGTTAAGGGCATCATCCGGGAAGAGTTAATTGGGAGAGGCAGAAAGGACCTGGAAATCGATGTGGTATATAACCCGGAGTTCTTGCGGGAAGGAGAGGCGCTTGGAGATATGGCCAATCCGGACCGAATCATTTTAGGGACGGATAGTCAGCTGGCTGTTGAGTATCTGCAGACGCTGTATGCATCCCATATAGCTGCTGGGATACCGCTGCTTGAAATGGACTCGCTGTCAGCCGAAATGTGCAAGTATGCTTGCAATGTCATGCTGGCTTGCCGCATAAGTTTGATGAATGAGCTGGCCGAAATCTGTGATGCAGTAGGCGCCGACATCTGTGAGGTACAGCGCGGCATGGCCCTGGATCAACGGATAGGTAGGCAGTATCTCAACCCTGGGATCGGTTATGGTGGTTCCTGCTTGCCGAAAGATGTGACGGCTATCACCAAACTAGGGCAACAATATGGTTTACCTATGTTTATTGCCAGTGGGATTCACTTGGTCAACCAGAGACAAAGACTGGGTTTTGCCGACTTGATCACCGCCCGGTTTGGAAATGACTTGAAAGGGATAGCTCTGGGCGTATGGGGCCTCAGCTTTAAACCCGGTACTGACGATTTGCGGGAAGCACCTGCGCTGGATATTATCACTGCACTACTGGAGCGGGGTGCTAGCGTCGAGGCCTTTGATCCCGCTGCTAACTCTGATCAGACTTGGCCGGACCCATTAAGAATGGGATTCAAACGGGTCGATAGTATGCGGGAGGCTGCGCTGGGCAAGAACGCTTTGCTGCTGCTGACTGAATGGCCTTGTTTTGCCGACGTTGATTTTTCTGAATTATCTGCGCTCATGCGCGAACGAATCATTTTCGACGGGCGCAGCTTATACTGCCCTGATATCGTGCGCCGGCATGGCTTTGAGTACTATTGTATCGGGCGGAATAGTCGGCCGGACAGCCGATCTTAACAAATAGGGCTTGACGAACTAGCGGGGAAAAATGACTAGGCCCGACGGGGGAACTAACAGGATGGTTGCCTTTTTAAGTTGAATACTAAACAATAAAGATAGCTGAAGTATATGATTTTGCTGAGCGGTGAAAGGAGGGGCAAGAGGTGAAAGTCTTGTTCAATGGGATCGAACTTCAGGCCGTGCAGGGCAATATTACCGATCAAGCGGATGTAAACGCGATCGTAAATGCGGCCAATGCAGCCTTGCGGACCGGCGGCGGTGTGGCGGGAGCCATTCATCGGGCAGCCGGACCGGAATTAGAAAAAGAAGCCATACCGTTGGGGCCGATTCGCCCGGGAGAAGCAGTCATAACTGGAGCATACAAGCTGCCCAATGAATATGTCATCCACTGCCTGGGCCCGGTGTATGGAATTGATTTTCCTGAAGCCAAATTGTTAGCCAATTGCTACGCTAACGCCCTGGCCCTGGCCGACTCTAACCAAATCGAATCCATTGCCTTTCCGGCCATATCTACGGGTATATTTGGCTATCCTCTGGAAAAGGCAGCTCCGGTTGCCATCGAGGCAGTGCTGAATAAATTACCGGAACTGAAATGGGTGAAAATGATCCGCTTTGTACTGTATGATAAGGGATCGTTTGAAATATATAAGGAATTATTGGAGAAGATTAAGGCGTAAGTCGCTTGGAAGAGAACGGACATGGAGGTTTGAACTTGCGATTCTGGTTGACAATATTATCAATATTGGTGCTAGATAGACTGACTAAGTGGTGGGTCATGAATAACTTCCTACCAGGACAGAGTCAGCCTTTGGTCGATGACCTGTTGTGGCTGACCTATGTGCAAAATCATGGGGCCGCCTTCGGTATATTGGCAGGCAAAGGCTGGTTCTTTTCGCTGGCAGCCGTAGTTATCATTGTGGGTATGGCCGTTTATATTTTCCACTATAAACCTGGTGGCTGTCTCCAGTTATATATGGGTTTTATTGCCGGGGGGGCTCTGGGCAACCTGATTGATCGTATCCGTTTCCATCATGTTATAGATTTCCTGGATCTGGGCTGGTGGCCGGTATTTAATGTGGCAGACATGGCTATCGTGAGCGGAGGTATACTGCTGGTGCTATACCTGATGCGGCATGAAGAGGCCTTAAGATTATAGAAAAACGGAGCTAGACGGGACATATGTCTGAACTCGAAAAACTGATGGTGGAAGAGGAAAAAGAAGGGGAGCGGCTGGACGCTTTTGTGGCTGATGAAATTGAGTCTCTTTCCCGCAGCATGGCCAAGATACTTATCGATGCCGGAAAGGTACTGGTGGATGGGGTGAAGAAAAAACCCAGCTACCAGGTCCGGGAAGGCGAAGTGATAACAGTTGAAGTCGAGGAACCGCGGGCTATCGCACTGGAGCCCAGGGATATTCCACTGGATATCCTTTACCAGGATACCAGCCTGGTGGTGATTGACAAACCTAAGGGACTGGTAGTGCACCCTGCTCACGGCAACTGGGACTTCACTCTGGTCAATGCCCTGCTCTATCATATCCGGGATCTTTCGGGAATAAACGGCGAATTGCGCCCGGGAATTGTCCACCGGCTGGACAAGGATACCTCGGGAGTCATGGTGGTGGCCAAGAACGATACCGCCCACCGCCATCTGGCCGAACAGATCAAAGAGCATACCATCAAGCGTGAATATACTGCCCTGGTGCACGGCAATATTAAAGAGGAAAACGGCATTATAGAGGCTCCCATTGGCCGAAGCCACAGTGATCGCAAAAAAATGGCGGTGGTAGCAGACGGTAGGTCGGCTATCAGTCATTACCGGGTAGTGGAGCGTTTCGGCAACTATACCCTGGTGCGGGTCAAACTTATGACTGGTCGTACCCATCAAATCCGCGTTCATTTTTCCTACATCAGGCACCCGGTAGTGGGTGACCCGGTCTATGGCCCGGACAAAAAACACCTGGGCCTGGATTCCCAGGCCCTGCATGCCTCGCTATTAGGTTTTGTCCATCCGGTGAGCGGTGAGTATATGGAATTCACCAGCCCGCTGCCGCCTTATTTTGAGAAACTGTTGAAACAATTAAGGTAATGGATAAGAAAGCAGCATGCTCATCAAGTCCTTGAAGGAATTGATTATTGCTGTTTTTCGATTGTTTTTTCAGAAGCTACCCCAATCTTAGACCAGGAGCATTTTTGCCACAGTTCAATGAACCGGTATTTTATAGGTTCCTATTTAGGCCACTGGCGTGTTTCCTCCAGGATCTCTTTCATCAGATCAAATTGCCCGGCAATAAACGCCGACAGGTGGTAGATTCGTTCATCAGCTGGCACGGCTGGGTCAAATTCTGCTTCTGCCAGCGTATATATCAGGCGCGGAGCCGCGTCTTTGAATAATGCCTGTCTCTGTTTGCTGCTAAAGTTCCTGTTGAAGTATTTACTGCACAACTGGCTGTTCAGGAGTATATTGGTCGAGACCATGGCCAGTTCCACCCGGGGTATGCGAGTTTGTGCCATTTGCTCCATATCTTCATTAATATCCTTACTGGGGTCTGCCTGCAGGATATAGTAATCCCAATACTTATTTACGGCATCGAGAAAGGCAGTTTCGATGTTGGCACCAGGTTTTTCAACTTCCATCAATTTGGGGATAGTCTGCTTGATGGCCAGGGCATAGGCCTGCCCGTTCAGGTTATGCCGCTTCAGAATTCGTTGTCCCAGTTCTTCGCGGTCTGCCTGTTTTTCATCCAGATGCGGCAGTGTTTCTATGACCTGCTGCAATTCTGCCTCTAAGGTGCTGATATCGGAGGGGGCAAACATATAATCAAAGCTGTCGATCAGCTTGCGATTATCTTCAAATAGGTTCACCCGGATGAGCCGGTTTATAAGTATAGCCCCATATTTTTGAGCTTCATCCTGGCATGACCATACACTTCGATAGGAGAGCACATCACCGTCGCTCAGGTTCAGCATGACCTCGACCAAGTGAAAGGGAACCTTGTTTTCCACCTCCAGTCGGAAACTGAAGAACAGATCCAGGATCTTTTGACCTGGCTTGAAATTGAATCCGGAGATGATATCCAGGTGGAGCCGTCCATCGGCTTGAATGGAGTATTCAAAGGCATCCTGACCGCTTTCATTATACTTGGCTTTCAATGATTTTGAGATTTTGGGGACTACCGGGCTGACGCCGGATTCCTGATCGATCTGATCTTGTAGCTGCCGCGCAAATGTTCGGTCAGTGGCCATGCGTTTGGCGATCTCTGAAACGCAGGACCGGATCTCATCGCCGATCTTAGAAGGACTGGCTTCCAGCAGAGTTCGGAAGACCCGAGGGCTGATCGAGTAGTTTTTCTCGTCACCAGTTATAAGCTGGTAGTCCTCTTCGGTAAAATATTTGCTCAGGCAATAGTCCTCGGCATCCTTTAACCAGGCCGCATAGGAATAGCCCAACTCATCCAGTTGCAAGCGATCGTAAAGCTCACGGGTCGATTCCACCGGCTGCGGAAAATACTTTTTTATCAAGTGTTCAGGTGTGATTATCAAGATGAAACCCCCATTTCAATTGGCTAGTCATATTATACCTTTTCTCAATGGAGTTCACAAAACCGTGGCAGATGGGCGTCCTTTTCCACGGTTTGACATCGGCGTAACTTTTGGTTAAAATCGGATAAGAGCCTTTAAGTTGGCCCCGTGAGGCTAGCAAGGAGAATCAGGATTAACACGCCTGCCTGGCCTTACGACCATGGCTGGCGTTTTGCATTTTTAGGTTAGGAGGTCTAGCTATGCCATTACGGGAAAAGAACCAGATAATGGACGAAGTGGCCATTAAGAGAGCCCTTACCCGAATTGCTCACGAGATCATCGAACGCAACAAAGGGGTGGACCGGCTGGCTGTGGTAGGCATACGGCGCCGGGGCGGACCCCTAGCCATCGAACTGGCCCGGAGGATCGAAGAAATTGAGGGAGTAGGGATCCCGGTGGGGATTCTGGATATAACCCTGTACCGGGACGATCTTACCTTGCAGGCGTCGCAACCGCAGGTACACCGGACCGAAGTCAATTTCGACATAAACGATATGAAAATAGTACTGGTAGACGACGTATTATATACCGGCCGGACGGTTCGTGCAGCCATGGATGCTCTGATGGATCTGGGGCGGCCGAAGTCAATACAATTGGCGGTACTAGTTGACCGGGGGCACCGGGAGTTACCGATCAAGGCCGATTTCATAGGTAAAAACGTACCGACTTCCAAACAAGAAATTATCTCAGTCTTTGTAAAGGAGATCGACGGCAAAGATGGGGTATCGATAGAAGAGATAGTCGATTCATAAAGAGGAAACCCTTTAAGTTGGTCCGAGAGGCCAGTAAGGGAGACCAGGCAGAAGCAACCAGGCCTTCCTTGCATTCCAAAGCAGGGAAGGCTTTTTATATAACCACAGATGGACACAGATGAATAGCTCGGAAGGCATGATGAAATCTAAATTCACAACTTATTTACACAACTCAGTGGTGAATTCAACAATGTATTCTCTACTAAACCAAGGGAGGCTAATGGATGAAGTTTGAACAACGTAAAGACCTGCTGGGTATTAAGGAATTGCAGCGGGAAGAAATCGACCAGATCCTCGACACAGCCGTTCCAATGAAGGACATCATCAAGCGAGATATCAAGAAGGTGCCTACCCTGCGGGGCAAGGCCATGGTGACCATTTTCTACGAGAACAGTACCCGGACACGCACCTCTTTTGAACTGGCCGGTAAATATTTAAGCGCTGATACCACTAATCTGGCGGTATCCACCAGCAGTGTGCAGAAGGGTGAAAGCCTGAAAGATACTATCAGGACTATCGAGATGATGGGTTTCGATCTCATGATCATGCGTCATTCCATGACGGGAACTCCCCATTACGTCGCCAGAAATACCTCGATGCGGGTGATCAATGCCGGTGATGGAGCTAATGAACATCCTACTCAGGCTCTGCTTGATATGTACAGCATCCGCGAGAAAAAAGGGCGCCTCGACGGACTGAAAGTGGCCATCCTGGGAGATATACTGCACAGCCGTGTAGCCCGTTCCAACATCTACGGGCTATCCAAATACGGTTGCGAAGTCCGGGTGGTAGGCCCTTCGACCCTGATTCCACCCGGCATGGAAAAAATGGGGGTAAAGGCTTACTACAGCCTGGATGAAGCCTTGAATGGAGTGGATGTTATCAATGTTCTGCGTGTACAGCGCGAACGCCAGGAGATCGGGTACTTCCCCTCACTCGACGAATATTCGGACTTATACATGTTAAGGACCGAGCATTTACTGCGGGCCAAGGACGATGTGATGATTCTGCACCCGGGCCCCATGAATCGCGGTGTGGAGATATCAAGCGAAGTAGCTGACGGCATCCAGTCGGCGATTAATGAACAGGTGACCAACGGCGTAGCGATTCGCATGGCCTTGCTGTACATGATGATGGGGGGAGCAAAAGATGAGATTGCTAATTAAGAGCGGCCAGGTAATAGATCCGGTTAATGGCATAAACGAGGTCATGGACCTGCTGGTGGAAGACGGCAAAATTATTGCCGTTGAAAATAAAATCGAGAGTAAAGAAGCCGTAGTCATTGATGCGACTGGGAAATATGTGTGTCCGGGTTTCATCGATATGCATGTACATCTGCGGGAACCTGGTTTTGAATATAAGGAAGACATAAATTCTGGCTCAAGAGCTGCGGCAGCCGGGGGGTTTACTACGATCTGTTGTATGCCCAACACCAACCCGGTGATCGATAATGCGGCTGTCGCCAGTTTCGTGCGTGACCGCGGCCGGCGTACTGGTTTGGTAAATGTTCGTCCCATCGGTGCCATTACCAAGAAACAGGCCGGTTGCGAATTAGCTCCGGTAGCAGAGATGGTGACAGCCGGTTGTGTTGCCATATCTGATGATGGTAAACCGGTAGTCAGAGGCGATATCATGCGGAATGCCCTGGAATATGCTAAGATGTTCGGGTTGCCCGTCTTAGCCCATTGTGAGGATCCCCAAATTACCCGGGACGGGCAGATGCATGAGGGGTATTTCTCCACCTATTTTGGAATGAAAGGTATTCCCGCCGCTGCCGAAGAGGTGATGGTGGCTCGTGATATAATACTTGCCCGATTGACCGGTGGACGCCTTCATGTATGTCACGTATCCACTATAGGAGCGCTGGATATGATCGCTAAGGCCAAGAAGGAGGGACTGGCCGTGACCTGTGAAGTAACCCCGCACCACCTGGCTCTGACTGATGAAATAGTGGGTAGCTATGATACTGATACCAAGGTGAGTCCACCGCTGCGTTCCGCAGAACATGTGGTTGCCCTGCGCAAAGCCCTGGCTGATGGCGTGATAGATTGTATTGCCACCGACCATGCCCCGCATGAACTGGAAGCCAAGGATTGCGAGTACAATCTGGCCGCCAATGGCATATCCGGCCTGGAAACGGCGATAGCGGTAGTGATGGATAAGCTGGTCAATACCGGTGAACTGGACCTGGAACAGATGGTGCGGGCCTTTACCAGCACGCCGGCAGACATACTTGGCTTGCCCTGCGGAGAACTAAGCCCCGGTACTCCGGCGGATATTACCATCATAGATCCGGAGCTGGTGAAGACAGTAGACCCAGAGGCCTTTTATTCGCTGGGTAAAAATACCCCCTTTAAGGGCATGGAGCTCAAGGGGTGGCCGGTTATGACCATCGTCGGCGGCAAAATTGTGGCCCAAGCAGGCCGAGTAATTGAAGATTAAATCGTCTGGGTGTCGTTAAACATCCAATCAAAATGGGGTATATTACTTTGAGGTCAGAGATGAAGTCTACCGGTGAGGTACTGGGGATAGATCATTAATAACTGCCATTTATAAAGGACTTTTGTCGCTTGGGGTCGAAATAATCATCAAGGGTAGCGCCGTAGCGACCATAGCCGAAAAGAATAAGGCGCAAGCTATTCTGGCCTAAAAAATAGGTATTCAGTGATGGATTAATGATAAGAAGAGCAGCGGTAGAGCTTAATGTACCTGGTCTGACCCCATTGGATATTTGAAGGTGGTTCAAAAGGCTACCATGGAAGGTGAGCGGGCGCCCCGCGGTTTAATAAAGTGTCTACAGGAATATGTATGCAATTAATCGATAGCTTGTCTGGAGGGGTAAAAAAGTGCCTTTTGTAGAACAAGGATTAGTGGTTCGACATAACCAGGTCAGCAGGGACATGTGGGAATTGGAGTTTATCGCCCCGGCTATTGCCCCCGAGGCTCTGCCCGGGCAGTTCGTTCATATTAGGTCCGCCCTGGGTATAAATCCACTGCTCAGGCGGCCACTCAGCCTGTATGATGTGGACAAAAAATTGGGCAGTATAACGCTGCTTTATAAGATAGTCGGTACCGGCACCAACCTGTTGACCCGCATCAAGACCAAGGAGTACGTTGATGTCATGGGACCGCTGGGTAAGGGATTTTCTCTACCACCCAAGGGGAAACGAGTCGTGCTAATCGGTGGCGGTGTGGGCATCGCTCCTCTGGTCTATTTAGCCAGGGTATTGTCTGATCGCGGCTATCAGGTCAAGGTGCTCCACGGTGTGGAAAGCCGGCGCCAATTGGTGGCATTTGATAAGATGCGGCAGATCGGGGTCGATTTCATGCCCTCCACTATGGATGGTAGCGCCGGTTTTAAAGGGTTGGTCACCGAGTTGCTACAAAAAAAGATAAACCCCTCGGAAGTAGATTATATTTATACCTGTGGCCCTGAAATAATGATGGCAGCAGTAGCGGATTATGCGCGGGAACGCGCTATAGAAGGCGAACTGTCGATGGAGGAATATATGGCCTGCGGTGTAGGGGCTTGTTTGGGCTGTGCCCGAAAACTGAAAACAGATGATGAGAGCTACGTGAAGATTTGCAAGGATGGCCCGGTTTTTCCCTTGGGGGCGGTAGAATTATTAGGGTAAGGGGGATACTGGTTTGCGCAACAAAGAAACGCTGATACAGGATCAAGAACCAGAATTATCAGTCAATCTTGGCGGTCTCATAATGAACAATCCGGTAGCGGTTGCCTCCGGCACCTTCGGCTATGGGCGGGAATATGAAGACTATGTAGATATCTCTTCCATCGGGGCGATAATCGTAAAGGGAACTACCCTGACCCCACGACCGGGGAATCCTGGCCCGCGTATTGTTGAGACACCCGCCGGCATGCTTAATTCCATCGGTTTGGAGAACCCAGGAATAGATGTCTTTCTCAATGAACACCTGCCTTACCTCCAGGAACATAGATGCACAGTCATTGCTAACATCGCAGGCAACACGGTTGAGGAATATGCTGAATTGGCCGCCCGAATCGAAGGACATAGAGGGGTAGGAGCCATAGAGCTGAATATATCCTGTCCTAATGTAAAACAGGGCGGACTACAGTTTGGCACCGATCCGGAGTTGGTTTTCCAGGTAGTCAACGCGGTGAAGAAGAACAGTACCCTGCCGGTAATCCCCAAGCTTTCACCTAATGTGACAGATATAGTGTCAATCGCCCGGGCAGCACAGGCCGGCGGGGCTGATGCCTTGTCCATGATTAACACTTTGATGGGGATGGCGGTTGACATCAAGAACCGCAAGCCGTTATTGGGCAATATCTTTGGCGGTCTGTCAGGGCCGGCCATCAAACCAGTGGCTTTACGCATGATCTATCAGGTATACCGTGAAGTTAAACTGCCCATTTTAGGTGGGGGAGGCATCATGAACCTGAATGATGCCTTGGAATTCATGATGGTTGGAGCCTCAGCAGTTTCCGTGGGAACCGGTATTTTTGTTCATCCTCGCCTGGCCGTCGATATTGCCGAGGGGCTCAAGGAATGGATGCAGCAGAATAACATCAGCCAGCTTAGTGAAATAGTGGGCGTTGCTACCCATTAAGATATGGAGGAATGTGATTTGCAGGCAAAAGACAGGATAATACTGGCACTGGACGTGGACAGTGAGCAAGAAGCGCTTAAACTGGCGGAACAGCTTTCTGCCCATGTTGGAGCCTTCAAAGTAGGAATGCAGTTATTCAATAGTGCCGGACCTCAGATAGTGGATATGATTCATAAGCTGGGCGGCCGGGTATTTGTCGATCTCAAATTTCATGATATACCCAATACTGTGGCCGCAGCTGGCCGGGTGATTACCAGATTAGGCTGTCATATGTTCAACGTGCACGCCGCCGGCGGACGAGAAATGATGAAAGCGGTGGCAGGGGCTAGCCGCGAGGAGGCCGCTAAATTGGGGAGCACTCCCCCCATTACTCTGGCTGTAACGGTACTGACCAGTATCAGTCAGCAGGAATTGGAGCAGGATATGCTGATCCCCGGGATGCCGGTAGAGGATGTAGTAGTCAAGTGGGCCCAGATGGCTCGCGATTGCGGAATTTCCGGGGTGGTTTGTTCGCCCAGGGAGATATCAGCGATACGAAATGCCTGCGGACCTGATTTCAAGATAGTAACTCCGGGTATTCGTCCACTGTGGGCAGCCGCCAATGATCAAAAACGGATCACCACCCCCCGTGATGCCCTGAATCTCGGGGCAGATTATATGGTTATCGGCCGGCCGATCACCCATGCTGAAGATCCGGTGCAAGCGGCAAAAAGAATAATTGATGAGTTGGAGGGTTAATTTATGCTTAATCAGAATGAGGCAGAGAAAATATTTACTGACTCCGGAGCCCTACTCAACGGGCATTTCATACTTACTTCGGGGCGCCACAGTAACCAGTACATGCAATGTGCCCAGGTCCTGCAGTATCCCGGTTATACCGAGGAACTAGCAAAACACTTAGCAGATAAGTTTAGAAATGATGGGGTGGAAGTAGTTATTGGTCCGGCCATGGGAGGAATAATCGTAGCCTATGAGGTAGCCCGGCAATTGGGAGTGCCGGCCTTGTTTACCGAACGTCAGGATGGAGCGATGACCCTGCGCCGCGGTTTTACCATTAATCCCGGCCAGAAGGTGCTGGTTGTAGAAGATGTAGTCACCACCGGCGGCTCTGTCAAAGAAGTCATCGAAGTGGTAAAGGCTCAGGGCGGCGAGGTAGTAGGCGTAGGTGTGCTGGTTGATCGCAGTAATGGACAGGTATCGTTCGGAGTGAAACAGGAACCGGTTCTAGCCATGGACATCCAATCCTGGGCCACAGAAGAATGTCCTCTCTGCAAGGCTGGCGATAGTAAGGCGGTCAAGCCTGGCAGCCGGGGAGTTTAATAGACGCTGATAACGCAGACTTATTTGATCAGCGCAGATTAACCGAGATGTAGGGGCGGATTTCATATCTGCCCGAATAGTTGACTATATAAATGGCTCTGTTTGAGGAGGTTTAGTTTTGCAGAAGGTTATTTTGAATGGGCGAGAAATGGATTTTGTCGAGGGCGGATACCAGTATATTTTCATGAAACCCTATGAAAAGCACCAGCATCGCAATATTAAGCGGGATAATGGTGAATTGATCCTGCAGCTATATGATAATGGGGTACAGATAAGGACCCTGGTTACCCCTGAGGAGGCAGCCACCATAATAAACCGGGACATTGCTATTGATTATGTCAATCATAAGGTCTACATCCTGGAACCCGAAAGCAAGGTAACCGAGAATGAGGATGGCACGGTGACGATAGAGGAGTAGCGACCGATAACAGTACTGGTTGATTTATATTCCGTACACCACCATCCAAAGGCTACAAAAGCAACCTAGACTGCGACGGCCAGTCTTTGACCGATTGAATCAAAGGCTGGCCGCTTTTAGTAGGAATGCAATACTCTGTCTATCTAAGATAGTTCTTGAAGTTGAAAACGAATAAATCTAGTTAATCTAGCAATATGCTGGTGGTCTGTTTTTGTTCGTGAAACATTGAGGCATTACCAAATCTGACTTGTTCCGGTGCTAGGTTTGGATCAGCGTTAATACTGTTATTTTGCTTAAGCTGTTCTTTAATGTTTTTCACATTTATTTGCGTCATTTTCACAGAATCATTGCCATTCATATAAGGCAAACCAATTTCCTCTCCATCCTTGTAAGAAAAAAAGAATTTTTGTGTGGGAGAAAATACTATTTTGCATTCGCTTTCTTTAAGGCCATTTAAGGTAATAACTTCAATTGCCTGCTTGCAAATATGACCGCCGATACCAGCAATTTTCCAGTCGCCGTTAACCAACATGACCTCCAGATCCGTTATAATATTTCCATCGGACAAAACTGGAATTATAAAGAGAGGACTCTCAATAAGTTGGTTGGTAAGTAATTGTTCACTTGAGTAGGAATTGTTATTTAATTGATACACTTGCCATAAGGTATCTCCTAAATAGGCTTGCTTTGCCTGATCTTCACTTTCGAACCCCAGTGATTTCCAACTTTCCGAACAAAGATCAATCCATTGATAAAAGGTATCATTAGCAACAATATTAGCTTGCTGCCGAGGTGATACGGCGTATACACTTATACAACACGTAGCAATTACTAATGCTGTTATTAGTGAACATATTATGAGTTTTTTCATACTTCACTCCTACTTTATTAGTTCAGAAAACAATGAAACAATTATATGTCTCAGAGGCAAATTATCCTTCGTTTTTTCGCTAGAGTTACAAAAAAAATCTATGCCGTAAATGTCAGAAAATTAAGGGTGTGCAATTCCTAATCCATACTATTTCTCTGCATTTGACTTGAAAATTAAATACCTTATAAAATTGGTCATAGTACCAAAAACAAGCGATCCAATCAAAGACGGGATTATTAATGTTATGAGAGATTGATATACTGAATGCTTGGGAATCAAAGATAATAAACATATGTAAATTAATAAAAATGATACCAGATATTCAATCTTTCTGAAAAACATAGAGACCTCCGATTAATCTAGTAATCTCCGGTTAACTAGTGTTCTAATCTGCTCAGTATTTTGGCTAGTTTGGTATCTCTAACGTAATTATCCATATCGCCGAACTTCATGTTAAAACTGGCCTTGGCATTAAACTCGGCGATCCAATCCCTGTTTCCTTCTGCATCAGCCGGTGTCCGGTTTAGGTCGGTTGTTGCTCCAGGATACCTCCTGAAAAAATTTGCGGCCTTTTCCCAATCAAAAGTTAATTTTAAGTGCTCAAAAAAAGATATTTCGCCTTCTTTATATAACTTCAAGGAGATATCACAAAGGTCCTGAAAGGTGCAATGACGAATATCATATTCTTCCTTGAGCTCCTGCCAAACATCCTTAGTTTGTTGTTTTTCCGAAGCAGTAGTATTGGTCTTTACATCGGTGAAATTGGTAGAAACCGGCTTTTCCTCACTTTTAACTTTGACTACAGTCTGTGGATAGATCGCTGTCTGACAATAATTTGCGGTTATTCTCATTACATGTTCTCCTTTCCTTTATGAACTGAAGACTGAAATTAACCAAACCAAGGTCAATATTATAGATGGCCTTGGCTTGGTATATATTAGAAACAAACGTCTTATTGGATGTCTATCCAATCAGACATGGTATTATAAGGATAATTATCGGATGTATTCTGGTAAGTAAAGGTGCCATTCTGATAGCCGCTAGCATCCCACCAGTAGTAAAAGCCGTCAACAATATTATCATCGTTGTAATCAATAAACTCATAATCAATGCATTCGAGTGAATCCCCATTAATTCTAGCAATAGGATTTGCACCATACCCGATTTCTCCGGTGACAATATATAAAACTGCTCCTCCGTGGTCTTCCAGAGTTCTGACTTGGTTCTCGGCGATAAGCTCATATCCTTGATACTGTGATGAACCTACAGCAACAACTTCCAACTCAGTTAGAGGTGGAGCCGAACCACGAGTGCCTACCGAACCCGTATTCGGCTTTTCTTGTTTAGCCTTTACTTTATTTTCGAATAATCCCATATTTTCTTTAATCTCAGGCAATGCCATCTTCAATGAGTCGGATTCTTGCTGAACAGCCGGTATTTCGGGTAAGGTTAGGCTTTCGCTAACCGAATTGGCTGATGCAAGCGATGTTGGCATTACCAGGCAAAAGATCAGCGCAGCGACAATGCCAATACCTAGCAGGGCTTTCTTCAACGTTTTTACCTCCTTTTCCTTATTGATCAAATAAGGCTAATATACTTCGATCTTTACTCGGGTATCTCGGGTTGGTACCAATGCCACAGACATGCTGGCTTTACCCCTGCACTGGCAACTAGCAATAGGAATACTGACATGGTCCTCAGTACAAACAATTTGGTCGGTTTAAACATATTTCCACCTCCTTCCATTCGCGGGAAGCTATTTGGAAATATTTATCACCATATAAGCTTATGAGTCAATCCGTTTTATTTAAGTAGGTCGTCTGGTTGCGTGAAAGGGTCAAATTTCAAAAAGCAAATATCCGTAAAAGAAAAAATACCCTACAAATAGAGGGTATTTTTGTCTAAAAAACATATTATTTAACCCCAAGCCGGATTGAAATAAGATACAGCTTCAGGCAAAATCATGGATTTCGCATTTCAATATTATGTTGCGGAAATCCCTTTCCATTTTCCTGCTTAGGGGGATAGCCTCTCCTGAAAACAACTTAATCTGGAACGTACGCCCCGTCTTGATTATTTCTTTGATCTGGTTTCGGTTGACGATATAGCTACGATGGCATTTATGGAAACCGTAAGGCTCCAGTGCCGTGCTAAGTTTGTCTATTTTATACCAGGTGAGATACCTATCATTTAAAGCTACAATTTGCGTCCTATGATTGCAGGTTTCTAAATAAACGATATCGTCAGGTCGAAGACAGACTCGCGCCCGCCCTTTATCAACCCAAATACACATGCCCTTATTGTTGGCGGGAGATACTTGCTTCTCAATGCTGCTTTGCAGCTTCTTTAGCGTTTTTCTAATTCTTTCTTCATTGAAGGGTTTGAGGATATAGTCGAAGGAATACAATTCAAAGGCCTGCAGGGCATAATCCGGGTAGGCGGTAGCGAACACGATATAAATATCCGGGTGTCTTTCAGTCAAAGTGCAAGCCAGTTCCAGGCCATTCATTTCCGGCATATCAACATCCAGGAATACTACCTGGGGGTGGTGTATCTTAACCATATCCAGAGCCTCCCGGCCGGAGGTGCAAACAGCGACCACCTTTACACCCGCTACCTGCTCGATAATGGTGTGAAGAAACAGTCCGTTAGCTGGTTCATCATCAACTATTAGTACCTTCAGATCCATGTATCTTATTACTCCATTTGTCGAAATCCAGAACCCGGTCAATGAAATGAATAAAATTATAGCCCCAGGGAGTTATGGTAAAAACCTGTTCCAGCATTCCTGCTGCCAGTGGTAGAATCAGGAACCTAAGAAAATCCGTTGTGGCCCAGGCTATCATCACTAAACCAAACACTAGTGTAATAACCACAGATAGTCTTCTCAGCTTAACGAGTTCTTTTTCACTGGTTATCGGTTTGTTCTCGGTCTCCGCCGGAGCATATTTCATTATTATGACCAGGGCAATCATCAGGGATATAGAAATAATTGAATAAATACCCATTGTGTTCAGGTGCGGATAAATATAATGAATACCTCCGCCCAATAACAGGAACCAGATAGTTCCTCCGACCAGGCAGCGATAGTATTCGCTGCAGTGTTCTCCGCCGGAAGCCAGCCGCAGGAAGCCAGCCGCCATACTCATGGTAAATACTTCGGGGAAAACTCCCAGCAACCAGGATGATAATATTATGACAAACTGTTTTACAATCTCACCTAACAATATTTCCAGACCGTAGGCCATGCGCAACTCTTGCCGCCGATCATTCTCCAATTCATGAGCTAGATACGAAGCATACTTTACAGCAATCTCGTGAATACTCAAGCTGGTCTCTCCCTTCTAATGTGCTTGGGATAACATACAGTAAATTTGGTCCCACTATCCTGACAGCTGTTAACCATCACCTTACCCTCATATTTTTCTACCAGATATTTTACTGAGGCCAGCCCAATTCCCCGCTCCGAGTCATTTGACTTGGTCGAATAACCCAAATCAAATATATTATTTTTTATATCTGGTGCAATACAGCCGGAATTTTGGGTTTGGATCGCATAATAATGCGGTGTTTCGAGGATTCTAAGCTCAATTATTCTATGGGCTGGTTCCATGGAATCTACTGCTTCTATTGCATTCTTCATAAGATTACTCACCACTGAAACCAGATCAAGGGCGGGAACCTGTAACTTGGCCAGGTCACTTTCTATCTTGAACCTGAGCGAAATATTATGAGCGCTTGCCCAGCCGCTTTGAACCAATAATAAAGCACTTAATTGGGGAACAGCTATTTGCAGTATATCGCCGGTTAACCGAATGTCGTGATATAACTCGCCAATGTATTCTTTAAGATTATCAATATCATCAAGTGTTGCCAGCCCGTAGATGGTTTGCAGGTGATTGATAAAGTCATGGCGCTGGGCTTTAATTATTTTCATCATATCCTGCAAGTTTGAAATATGAACCTGTTGCATTTCCATTAAGGCTTCCTGTCCATTCATCATGATCATTTTCCAGGCTAACAACAGCGATAATATAACTGTCAGCCCTACGCTGCTAAATAAAAATGAACTGTTTAAATGCCACATACCCGCAGGCAATTGTCTTTCAAGATGATATTGATAATAGAAGCCGATAGCTGTCAGGAATACTGGCAAAAGCATGGCGCCCAGGATATTGATATCAAACCTCGCGGACAGCATATTACTTAACCTTGTTTTAAACAACTTAAAAATATTTATTCGTTTAGATTTTAAGATGACATACAATATTCCGAGAAATGCAAACTCGGGCAATGGATAGAGTATTCGCAGAAACGGATCATCGATGGCTTGAAGAGTAGATAGTCCGCTAATCATGGTTATTCCTTTATTGAAAATAGCTTCAGTAAATATCACAGATAGAAAGCCCAAGGTACTCGCGGCAAATGCGATGGGTGATGATAGTTGGCAGATAAAAATAAGCATGATTATGGTAAAGGGGATTTGGATCAGTACATTCATACCAGGCGGGATAGGTAAGAAATGTATAAAGTATCCCATCAGAGCGCTTAAGCAGGCCGTAAGCAATACTTTCTTGCTGGGGACGCTAACATCCATTAGGACCAAACCGATAAGAATGACTAATAAAGCCTCGGGAAAGGATTGTAGAATAATTAGGTAAAAAGGCATCTTTTCCATTATAATACCACGCAATCTTAATATGACCTATTTGCCTTATAATACCTCAATATGACAAATTTGTTAACAACCTAAATAAGATAGAATTAAATGTTTTGAAAGGTAGAAGTAGATAGGTGAAGGTGCGTAGTAAGAGAATTTTATCAAAGATAGACACGGGGGATAGCTATTTTTGTATATGTTGCTGATCCATCAGAACGGAAATTCTCTCATCATGGGGGTCAACGATGATGGTCCAGTAGTTTTCATAGACCACCATGCCGGGTTTCGAACCATTGGGTTTGCGTAAGTTAGAGCGGAAAGTATAATCGACCTCCACCTTGCTGGATTGCTCAGCCTTGCTGAAATAGGCAGCTAGGATGGCTGCTTCTTCCAGAGTGCCGTCGGGTACAGAAGCGATATCACTTATATCGCGGGGAAGCCTGACGATAACATGAGTTCCGGCAACATCCTTGGTATGCAGCCACAGGTCACCGGCGGCGGCCTGCTTGATACTTAGAAGGTCATTCTGCCGGTTGTTGCGTCCCACCAGAATTTCCAGGCCATCTGAAGACAAGAAACGACGCGGCTCGCTGCGATGAAGCTTGGCTTTTTTGCGTTTGCCGTGATCTTTCAGATAACCCTCGCTCTCCAACTCCTCGATGATTTCCTCGATATCCTGGGTATTCTCGGATTGACTTATAGCCAGCAGCACTGACTCCAGGTAGGATATCTCCAGGCGATTCTGCTCTTGAAGATTGGTCAGGTGGCGCAGAGCCGACCGGCTCTTGTTGTAGGTCTTGAAATAACGCTGTGCGTTCTGAATTGGTGTATAGCGCGGATCCAGGTCAATAGAAACCGGTTCCCCGGTGGTGAAATCGTTAAATTCTGCTTGCAGGTCACCCTTATGCAGTTCATGGGCGTAGGCCGTTATCAGTTCGCCCCAATTCTTATACTTTTCGTTTTCACGAGCGTGCTCTTCATCGCCGGCCAGGTGGTACTGCTTTTTATAAGCCTTATCCAGGAACCCTTTGATATTGCGGGTCAGATTGGCTTTGATAGAATCCAGTTTCAGACGACCCATTTTACTTTGATAATAGCGGTCACAGGCCTCATTGATGCCGTCGGTGCTAACGATTTCTATTTGCGGACCAAGTTCGATCAGTTGATACGGTGCGAATTCTATGCTTTGGCCCCCATCGAAGGCTACGAATGCCTCATTAGAAGTACCCAGCAAAAATATTATCTGCTCCAGCTGCTGCGCAACCATGCTGAATTCGTATTCCCCGCATTGTTCCACCGGAAGAGCCGGGTCCAGTCCAGATTTATAACAGAGCTGACGAGCCGAAAACGGGCTGATGCCGGAAAAGGTGTTGAATATGGCCTGGGATAGCTCCGTATGGGGAGCTTGGTTCCAGATATGTTCTACCATGGCTTCGGAAGAGAACCTCAATGGGTTGAGCTTGGCCTGGTCGGGCGGTTCTACATATACTCTGCCCGGCATTACCTCTCGGTAGGAGTTTTGCTCAGAGTTGAAGCGCTTGATGGCATCTATAATAGTGTTGTTCTCGAGATTGATCAAGACAATATTGGAATGACGACCGGTAAATTCACAAATCAGTCGCTTCATCTTCCATTCCCGGAAATCATCCATAGCCTCGATATCGATATACATAATGCGTTCGAATTCGCATTGATGGATCGCCTTTATTTTACCGCCCTCCAGGTATTTTCGCAGCAACATACAAAAGGCCGGCGGGTTAGTGGGATTATCCTTCCTGATACTAGACAGGTAACAGCGAGCCCATCTGGAATTGGCTGAAAGCAGCAGTCGGCAGGAACCGGTCCTGGTACGGATAGACATCACGATCTCATCTTTTTCCGGCTGAAATATCTTATCTATGCGCGCATCCACCAGGCGCTCGTCTAGTTCCCGGCAGAGTGCGTGGATGGTTATTCCGTCAAAAGGCATAAATAATGCCCCTTTCTTGTCGTTGTAATTATATTGGCAGAGTGTATACTTCAGATATTCGGACTGGAGTTATTGAAACAGCAAAAGTATAGCATTATACTGTGGCAAAGACAAACCTGCAGGAGTGGCGTGAATATCATTCGGTCGATATAATTATACTATAGCGAGTATTGGCCTCGGAGGTGAGGATATGACTGAAACGCTAAAGTCCTTCTACCAGAATATCCTGCAGCAAGTCCTTACCCTGGAGTTGGAGAAGAAAAGTCTCAGCACGGATATGCTGGTTACTCGCAACAAAGAGCATCGGCTGAGTATGATATTAAAATTTCTGGATTATGACCTAAAAAAGCATGAACTCCTGGAGCATGCCGCAGTAGTAGGCATGAGAAACAGAGATGATAGCATCCTCGAACATCTGGGGCAGCTCTATTCATATACCGGCAGTGATGAGGGAATAATCGCTCGAATACACTCAGAGATCGAATTGGTTAGTGGTTTTCTTAACCTCTTGGCTAAGTCGGACAAGCACCCGGAGGTTGTCTCCTTTTTTGAGCGGAGGATGATCCAGGAGATTATCAAATATGTAATGGAACAAGCCCGAATGTACAATAAGAGCGGAGGATGAGATATGGCAGGGAAGGTAAAGGTGGTAGTAGCAGGAGCCCTGGGCAAGATGGGGTTGGAAACGCTAAAGGCAGTATTAAGGGATAGTGACCTGGAACTGGTGGGGGCGGTTGATGTAAAGGCTCGGGGAGAAGCGGTAGCAGCCCTGACCGGAGATGCTGACTGTGGCTTGGTGCTGGGGGGGGACCTGGAAACCATCATCAAAGAAACCACTCCAGATGTATTGATTGATTTTACCAATCCCCAGGCAGTCTTCAATAATGCCAAGACTGCCCTGAAAAACCATGTCTATTCTGTAATTGGGACCACCGGACTCAATGAGGTAGAATTAAAACAATTGGAAAAACTTGCGCTGGAAAAGAAAATAGGCGTGGCAGTGATTCCCAACTTTGCAATAGGTGCGGTTCTTATGATGAAGTTCGCTCGTGAGGCGGCGCGCTATTTCCCTGATGTGGAGATTATAGAACTGCATCATGATCAGAAGATGGATGCTCCCTCCGGCACTGCTATCAAAACAGCGGAGATGATCGCCGGAAATCGGGCCAGCCGTCCGCCCAAGAATATCAAAGAGTTTGAAAAGCTTGCCGGTGCTAGGGGAGGGGAGATAGAGCAGATCAGAATCCACAGCATCCGTCTTCCGGGATTGATCGCCCATCAGGAAGTGCTTTTCGGCGCCCCTGGGCAGAGTTTGAAGATCCGCCATGATTCCATGGATCGTGCTGCCTTCATGCCCGGTGTGGTAATGGTGGTTAAGGCGATAATGCAACGTGAAGGCTTGATCTATGGTATGGAGAATCTAATCTAGAATGGCCGTTATGTAAATGAAAGGCCTGAGATCTATTCCGGTCTCAGGCCTTATTATTAATGCAATGCTACCTTGATATGATGCTTGCGTCTCTAGGGAAGAATATTGACACTCACTTCTGATGATTCCATTAGAGTAAGTTTGTGATCAGGCTTACCCACAGTAGTTTGGAGAAGTATCGGCTCACTTGGACTATTATCAGGGTTTTCATTCATTTCACCATAATTATCACGGGCTTGTTGTTCCTGGCGCAAATCAACTAGTGTTTTGCCATCCCGGTCTAGCCAGGATACATTTCCATATATGGAGCTTGGGTTGGCATCCAGCACACTTACGAGTATATTGGCCCCGGGCATTAGTGTTACCTTGGTTCGGCTGCCGCCTTTTATGACCCAGTTGTTATTTATCGAGGCCGGACTGATATCTATTGAGGTACTGTTTAATTCCATTTCAATTGCAGCATTGGCTGGCAGGGTTAAATAGTAATTATAAAGATAGATGCCAGCCTCCAGGTCGATATATAGGGTGTCTCCATCCTGTCGGGAGGTGACCTGTACGTTTTCAGCCAGCTTTTTTACTGCTTCTTCACGGGATTCGGCTCTAATATGGCCCCGGCCGTAAATACTTACTTCCTGGCTGGAGCTATCCCTCACTACGAGGTGGGGGGCACTCTCGGCATGGATGATTATGTTGCGGGCTTTGCCGGCATCCACTTTGGTAGTAGGAGTAGTCAGTTCATAGTCAGCTGATCGTAGCTCTCTTTGCACATAATCGGTCAGACCAAAGTGACTGGCGGTCTGTATTGCTACCCCGGAGAACACAATTATCAAAATCATAATAATGCTGAAACCGTCATATTTTATCTTACTTTGTTCGTCTTTCCGGAAATAGTATTGAATCAGAACCTCAATACCTAACAAAATTAAGATCAGCGGCCACCATTTCAAGGCCAGATCCATCACCGCGATACGGTTTAACTGGGCATAGAGCAATCCGATGCCGCTACTTAGCAGTAGCAGTCCCATGGAAAGAGTACCTACCCGCCATTGTCTCATTGATCGTCACCGTCCTCGTTATCTAAATCAGCCTTGCCGCCTATGAGCAGCTTGATGCCTCCGCCTATCAACAACACGGCGACCAGGCAGGTTTCTATATAGTTCTTCATCTCCGGACTTATCATGTAGACCAGCGCTGGGTTGATGACACGTTGTACCATTACCAGCAGACCGAGTATAATGAGGCCCCAACCCAGCCAATGGGGGTGGTCGGAAAACCAGTCAAATATCAGGGAGGTGTCCGGGCGCAACCCGTCACTTTCTTCATCCAGCAAATGGCAAACATCGAATAGACTGTAGAAAAAGATAACGGGCAATACAAAGATGAATACCCGGAGACCAAGGAAACTCACCAGGCACAAAGTCAGGAAAAAGGCGGCCATAATCTGGGCACCCTGCCGCAGAAGACCCAGATACATATGTCCGGCTCCCGGGAATATCGAGAAAGCGATTGCCAGCATTTTTCGACTGCTTACAAATTGTAAATCTGTTTCTAGGGAGCGGTCATTGCTTTCTTGTTCCGAACCATCAGCTAAACGGGAAGCTAAAGATAATGCTTCAGCCAGCGCTAGAAACCACAACAATCCCATGGCCAAAACCGATATACCACCTATGAAACCGTCATTAACAGGCAGGATTTCTGATCCCATGGCCGCCACCATGATAAGTCCCAGGAACATAGCGAAGAACATGAAGGCTCGTTGGCTTCTGCCCAGGTACAGGTGGCTTAGACCCGGTACCGGTGATAACAATACCACTAAAAACTTGCTCTTTTTTTTCACCACTTTACCTCCTTTAATTTAGTAAAGCTCATATTATCGACCCATTGGGTGGCGCTGGCCTCGATCTTCTCAGGCCAGGTGAAGAGGAGGCTTTTCTCTTGATTGCGAGCTGCTATCGGGTTACTCTGCCGGGGAATCTGCGCAGTCTGATCGACCGCTGATTGAAAGACACCTCCGCCCATCAAGACTATGGTAACGGCAGCAGCAGCAACATAATTTATCAACATCCGCCGGCGCTTATTTCTCGCTGAAGGCCGTCTTTGTTGTGCATGTTGCGAGGTTCTGATGAATTCCATGGTATGACTGGAGAAATCAACGCCTACCAAGACAGTGGCTGCTAATCCATCCTGGTCTATGGAGTTTAGAAACAGTTCCTGACATCCATTACAGGTGGCCAGATGGCTTTCCATCAGATCCAATTGTTCGCTGGGCAGTTGTTTATGGTAGAACATCTGCCATGTCGCTTGGTCGTAGTGCATCAATCTCCCTCCTCCCATTTTTCTTTCATCATCTTTCTAGCCCGGTAGAGCCGGGACTCCACTGTTTTTACACTGATGCCTTCCTCGCGGGCTATGGTCTGGTAAGATTTGCCCTCGAAGTGATACTTAACCACCACCCGGCGATAAGGCGGGGACAATCCCCGGCATAACTGGTGGAGCAACATCTCCTGCTCCCGTTGTAGTATAACCTGTTCGATCTTTGAATCCGACCTGTTCTCGGCCAGGCATATCTGTTCCAGGCATTCAGCCAGGGCTTGTCGCCGCTTTTGGCTTCGTTTCCAGTCAAGGGCCTTGTTTACTGCTGTTTTGCCGATCCAGGATTTCAGTTCTCCCTCTTGTTTATTGGGAAGGGAACGGTAGAGTTGCAGGAAAACCTCCTGGGCCAAGTCTTCTGCGTCCTGTCGCTCGCTGACGAAGCGAAGGACGATAGCAAATATATAGGCCTGGTAGCGGGTAATAATAGTGGCAAAGGCTTCATCATCTCCGCCAAGATGACGATCAATCAATTCGTTATCGCTGCAAACCTCTACCACCCCCTTTACCTGTAATAATAACGCTGTTCAATTAAAAAACCCTGCAAGCAAGAACTGTGCAGGGTCATTAGCTTATGCGGGTTAGGTCTGAAACTATCTGAATAAGTGATTCCACCGCTGATCGACCCGCTTAACGATATCTTCACGCGGCTCCAGAGCAGCCGGATAGTGCGGTTTCATCCGAGCATCAATAATAATGGGAAGGCTGTATTCGATAGCATTGCGGTGCATGGTTTGCGGGGCGTAGATATCCCAGACCGGGTCAAAACGGGTGAAAACGGTCCACAGGAAAGCCGTTTGATCAGTTATTTCGTCGGCATCATCCACCAGTATAACCAGTGGCCAGGAGGCCAGAGCCGGTCCTTCCAGTTCCAGCAGTTGGGCTGGCAGCTTTTCATCCGAGGTAAAACTTGCACCGGACACTAATAAACAACCGGCGGAGTACGCCTTGACCTTGTTGATCCCGGCTAACGGACCCGATTGCCAGGCTACAGGCAGCTGGCGTATAGGGTCGCCCAGGCCAAGTATAATGGCTTTACTGCCTTCGTTATATTTACGCCCGGTATAATCCAGGGTGTCCATGGCGGTATCATGGATTATCACCAGATCGCGAGCTGGATCGAAACGCTCCAAAATGGTCTCCAACAACCGGGGGAAGTCCTTAAGATCGACATCCTTATTGGTGGCCAGCAGTACCTTAGTCAGGCTTAACTGACCTTCACCCAGTATCCTAAAGCAATGGGCCAGGGCTTCGTGAAAATAGCTCTCACGTACAGTCGCTGCGCTCAGAGTATGGAAACCAGCTTCGGCGTAGGTCCACAGTGATTTCACGCCGGGCATAACCAGCGGGAAGAGTGGAGTGAGTAACTCCTGCATCCATTCTCCGATATAATAGTCTTCCTGCCGGGGCTTGCCGACAATGGTTGCGGGGTAGATAGCATCCTGCCGGTGATAGATATTTTGCACGTTAAAAACGGGGAAGTCATGGGCCAGTGAATAATAGCCATAGTGGTCGCCAAAAGGACCTTCCGGACGACGAGTATGCGGTGGAACCTGACCGCAAATAGCAAATTCGGCTTCGGCCACTAACCGGTGCTGATGGGCGCTTATCTCGGCCATATCAATTTTGTCGCCCATTAAAAAAGAAGCATAGAGAAGTTCCGGCAAGGGTTCCGGCAAGGCGGTGATAGCCGCGATAGTCAACGCGGGAGGTCCGCCCAGGAATACCGTGACCGGCAGAGCATGGCCATTTTGTTCTGCTTCGAAATAATGAAAACCTCCGCCTTTATGGATCTGCCAGTGCATGCCAGTCTGGTTTTCTGAATAGATCTGTACCCGATACATACCCAAGTTGTGCTCTCCGGTGACGGGGTGTTCAGTATAGACCAGCGGTAAGGTTAAAAAGGGGCCGCCGTCCTCCTGCCAGCTGGTCAGAACCGGCAGGGCAGTAAGATCGACTGGGGATATTCGGTTTTGCAGGACCGGAGCTTTGGCCGATGGTATAGTCCGCAGACCGCTGCGTGCGGCGGGGAATAGCCAATGGCGTTCCTGCCACAGGGTGCTCAAGCGGGGCGGCATCAGCTGGTGTAAGGCGGAAACCGCCTGTTTAATGATCGCTTCTGGTTTAGGACCCATGGCCAGTTCCATGCGTTGTACGCTGCCGAACAGGTTGGTGGCAACCGGAAAACGAGAACCCTTGACTCGGGTAAACAACAAGGCGGGGCCATTCTCTTCAACTACGCGGCGATGGATCTCCGCCAACTCAAGATAGGGGTCAACATCATCTTTGACCTCGACGATCAAGCGCTCCCGGCGGAGCTGCTCGATAAACGACCGTAGATTCTTATGCATAAATAGGGAAATACCTCCTTAGAGCCAGTCTTCAGGTAAGTAGACCACTCCCGGCTAAGTGGTTTCAGTAACTGGGGGTGACCCCTTAAGGGGTAATGAAGAGTCAATTAGGATAATCTCCTTTACCTTATGACTCAACAAATAAGCCGCCTGACGGCAATTGTCCAACAGCAGTTCGATTTCCGACTTGTGAGCTTGCGCGATATGGATACCTGAAACACAGGCGGTAGCCTGACCGGTCTCCATACAGACGATCTTAGAGACCACGGCGGCAGCTTCACAGTCACGATGCCCCGGGCGTGGGGTGATCCAGGTATCGCAAGTTAAACCGTCATTTCCCCGATGGCGGGGAACACTCAGCGCGGTACCACCGACATGGGGAACTTCACCCCCGGATAGAGTCACAGAAATCCCATCGGCTGTAACCAGCGCCAGGACGCTGAGCCGGTACCGGCCTTCACTATAATCGAATCTGATTTCCTTCTGCATGGCGCTGCCTTTCTCCATAGCTTGCCCTGACTTAATATGCTTATTATATCACGGAGAAGGGATTAGCCACAGATGGGCACGCTTATGGAGTTAATATAAAACAGCCTGTCCCCCCCGACGGTTTTTTGGATATAATAGTTGACACGGGTTCCGAGTAATTATCGAGGTTGTGTAAAGAAACAATGAGCAATAATGCTGTCAGTATAAAACACCTTAATAAATCATACGGAAAACTCAAGGCGGTCGACGATTTGAATTTTACCGTGCAACCGGCGGAATGTTTCGGTCTGTTGGGACCCAATGGAGCGGGTAAAACGACCACCATGAAGATACTCTATGGCAAATCTCAGCCCGATGCTACCCCCACACCATACATCGATATCTTCGGTCATCATCCTAAGCAGGATGCCTTGGTTATTAAGTCGTTTTCCGGCATTGTACCCCAGCAGGATAATCTGGATACCGAATTAAATGTACGGGACAATCTCTACATCTATTCCCGTTTCTACGGTTTATCGGGTAGCGATGCCTTAAAACGCATAGCCGGACTGTTAGATTTTATGGAGCTCTCGGAAAAAGCTCAGGTAAAGATCCGGGAACTGTCAGGTGGTATGCAAAGGCGCCTCACCATCGCCAGAGCTCTAATTAACCAGCCCCGGCTGCTGATTCTCGATGAACCGACTACCGGTCTTGATCCCCAGGTCAGGCATCTCATATGGAACAAATTGCGTGAGCTTAAGGAGCAGGGCGTTACCGTGCTCCTGACCACTCATTATATGGAAGAGGCCTTTCAGATTTGTGATCGGATAATTATTATGGATAAGGGGCGTAAGATGCTGGAGGGGGTGCCCCGTGAACTGATGAAAGCCAATTTGGAAGCCTATGTAATGGAAGTATACGGGGCGGACGGCCATAATTATCCAGGAATAACACTTGATCAACCCGGCATAAGGTGCGAGACATATCAGGATACCTTATTTGTATACAGCGACAAGCAGGACAGGTTAGTTAGTTTTGCGGAAAGTCTTTCGCTAAGTGATTACTACATACGCCAAGCCAATCTGGAAGATCTATTTCTGAAGGTGACCGGGAGGAGTCTGAATGAACTTCAATAATACTTATTCAGTGCCGGCCTGGTGGCAGCGCATATTCAGCGTCTGGTACCGCCATGAAAGGGTATATAATTCGAATTTCCTGAGCAACGCCTTCCCGCCTTTTCTGGAACCGCTTATCATGCTGTGGGGGTTGGGCATTGGCTTCGGTGCCTATATTCAGACCATGGGAGCCATCAATTACCTATTATTCCTGGCCAGTGGGATCATTATGACCAGTTCCATGTACACAGCCGCCTTTGAATGCACCTACGGCACCTTCATCAGACTTGAATTCGACAAGGTCTATGACGGGATGCTGGGTGCCCCGCTATCCACCAATGATATGATCATCGGGGAGGTGCTTTTTGCTGGTACCAAAGGGGCACTTTTTTCACTGGCTGTTCTGATTGTTACCTGGTTATTCGGCATCATAACCTACCCCTGGAGTCTCGGAGCGGTAGTGATTGGTTTTATTTGCGGAATCATGTTTGGTACTCTTTCCATGTGGATAACCTCATTTACCCATAACATAAATCATTTTAATTTCTACTTCACGGGGATACTCTCGCCCATGTTCTTTTTTTCCGGAGCCGTATTTCCGCTGGAAAATCTGCCGAAGAGTCTGCAAATGCTGGCTCAAACCATACCTTTGACCCATGTAGTGACGCTGGCCCGGGCTTTTTGCGTCCCCGGTCACTTTAAGATGCAGCTGCTGTACAACCTGCTGTACTGTGTCATCTTTATTCTGATTACTGGTTGGCTGGCGCTGCAAGGTATCAGGAAACGGATGATCGACTAGTATAATCCCTGGGTGGAGGAGGATCTAATGTTTATAGAAATCAGTCCGGAGGTTTACCTCATCGAACCGCCTAATGGCGGAAAATTTCCGCATTGCTTCTGTATCTATATCGATGGGGAGCAGAAGATCCTGATCGATACCAGCTGTGGTGCGGAAAACCTGCTGGCCTTGCAGAAGAAGGGTGTGGACATCATAATCAATACCCATTTTCATGAGGATCACATCTTTAATAACCATCATTTCCCCACGGCTAGTGTCTGGGCACATAAACTAGACGCAGCGGCTATCCGGTCGCTGGATGTTTTTATGGATTGCTATGGAGACATCTTCGATGCCCAGAATTTGTGGCGGGAGTTTTTAGACGATATCAAGCTGAAGCCTTCACCGGTACATCGGGAACTGGCAGGAGGTGAAACACTGGATCTAGGACCATGGCAGCTGAAAGTGGTCCATACTCCTGGACATACACCTGGACACATCGGACTGTGGGAAGAGAAATACGGCGTTCTGGTTAGTGCGGATATCGACCTTTCTGGATTCGGACCCTGGTACGGTCATTTGTGTAGCAATATAAGCGACTTCCTGACTTCTATAGAACTCTGTCGGCAGATGAAGCCGAGAACGATGATCTCTGCTCATAAGGGGCTGATAGAGCAGGATATCGATCGTAAGTTGTTGGCTTATCGCGATGTCATCCTTACCAAGGAAGAGCAAGTACTCGATTTCTTGAAAGAACCGAAAAACTTTAGCCAGTTGGTTTCCAGGCAAATCTTTTACGGCCAGCGTATTAAACTAGATGAGCTATATAAATGGTTTGAGAAAATGGCCATCTACCAGCATCTGATCCGTCTCGAGTCTTTGGGGCTGGTCAATCATTCCGGCGATACCTATTACCGCATTTGATGCAATCAAGTGGTTTAACACAACCGGGGTTTTATACCCCGGTTTTTTTGTTTTTTCATGCGGCAGCACCTCCTGCGCTAGACAAGCACCAGCTGTATTCATCCCACATATACTGCTATTAATTGTGGAACCCAAGCCGGGATCAAAGGGGGAATTAGGTGAGTTCGCCGCTGTCAGGGATCAAAATAGCTGTTCTGGGTGGGGATGACCGGGAACTGATATTGGTCAGCGAACTGGTGAGGATGAGTGCCACTGTCGTAGTAGTGGGGTTTCCCCGCGAAAAGATAGTACACGGGGCGTTCGCCGTCAACACAGTTGAAGAGGCATGTAAGGATGCCGAAGTGGTCATTCTGCCCTTGCCGGGGACTACCAGTGAAGGGACGATCCGGGCGGTCTATGCCGAGGAAAACTTGATTCTTACTGAGAGATCCATAAGTAGTATCAGTAAAAATGCCCTGGTGATCATCGGCTCGGCCCGACCATTTCTCAAGGAGTGGTCAGAGAAATACGGCTTCCATCTTATGGAGGTCATCGACCTGGACGAAATCGCGATTCTGAACTCTATACCTACGGCAGAAGGGGCAATACAAATCGCGATGCAGGAAACCAGCACTACTATTCATGGAAGCCGAAGCAGCATTATTGGATTTGGCAGGGTAGGTATTACTTTGGCTCGTACTCTTAAAGCCCTGGGCTCGGATGTTACGGTTGTAGCAAGAAACGAAGGCCAATTAGCACGGGCTTATGAAATGGGCTGCCGTCGGGCAGGGTTCCACGATTTACGAGAGATCATGAATAGCACCAATGTAGTATACAACACCGTACCATATATGGTGTTGGATAAAGATATTATACGTTATGCCAATCCTGATGTTCTCATAATAGATCTTGCCACCCAACCTGGGGGTACTGATTTTGCAGCTGCCAACAACTTTGGCTTGAAGGCTATTTTAGCCCCCGGCCTGCCAGGTAAGGTTGCCCCGGCTTTTGCAGGGAAGATCTTAGCTGACGTGATACCCAGATTGATCATCAATGAACTGAGTTGTTATGATGAAAATCTTTTACTAGCCTAATGGGAGGTGCAGGAAATTGCGGCAGGCCTTGAGCAATCGTTTGGTGGGAGTCAAGATCGGGGTGGTTTTGACTGGCTCGCATTGTACTGTAGGGGAGGTTCTTCCCTTTATCCAAGAGTTAAAAGACGAGGGAGGACAGATATTCCCGATTTTTTCATATACCGTAGATCATACTGACAGCCGCTTCTATCAAGCCGATGATTTGAAAGATCAAATTGGGCTGGTGACTGCAGAACCAATTATCAATACCATAGTCGGGGCCGAACCTATCGGTCCGAAGAAGCTCCTGGATGTAGTGCTTATTGCACCCGCCACCGGCAATACCATAGCCAAGCTGGCCAACGGTATCGTTGACACACCGGCTCTGATGGCAGCCAAAGCTCAACTGAGAAACGGTCGGCCTATTGTCATAGCGGTATCCACCAATGACGGTCTTGGTATCAATGCCCGAAACATCGGGATGCTCCTTAATATGAAGAATATATATTTCGTGCCATTCAGACAGGATAATCCTGCCGAGAAGGCCAATTCTCTGGTAGCTGATATGGAACTGATCACTGATACCGTAGTATATGCTCTGCAAGGTAAACAAATCCAACCAGTACTATTGGGCCCATTGTAAATAAGGTTGCTTGAGCTCGCTAATAGCATTGTGATAGAATATTAGCCAGATGTTTTCAGCAGGAGGTTTTACTATGTCTGAAGGAATTCGTTTGGCTGTAGTTGGAGCTACTGGCGCAGTTGGGCAGCAGATGCTCAAGGTGCTCGAGGAACGCAATTTCAAAATCAAAGATATCATATGTCTGGCCGATCCTCGTGAAGCGGGGACTGAGATAAAGTTTAGAGATCAGGCTGTAATTGTTCAGGCAGCCGGAGCCGAAGCCTTTAAAGAGGCTGATATAGCTCTTTTTGCCGTCGGGACCGATATAAGCAAAGAGTTGGCTCCCTTGGCGGTAGCTAATAACTGTGTGGTCATCGATAACAGCTATGCCTTCCGCCTGGATGATGGAGTGCCTCTAGTAGTACCAGAGGTCAATCCTGAAGATATCCAGTGGCACAAGGGCATCATCGCCAATCCCAATTGTTCGACCATTATCATGGTTATGGCGATAAACCCCATCCATCGTGCGGTAGGTTTGAAAAGAGTAGTGGTTTCCACCTATCAGGCGGTTTCAGGTGCAGGGATTGCCGGTCTTGAAGAGTTGAGAAGACAGGTTGATGACTGGGCCAACGGCCGGGAACCAGCTGCCGAGGTATTCCAGTACCCCATATCCTTCAATCTTATACCCCATATAGATAGTTTTCTAGATAATGACTATACAAGAGAAGAGATGAAGATGGTCTGGGAGACCCGGAAGATTATGCACGCGCCCAGCTTGCAGGTGGCTCCTACGACTGTGCGGGTACCGGTCTACAGAAGTCATGCGGAATCCATTGCCCTGGAAACGATCAATGCCATAACCCCGCAGGAGGTACGAGATCTGCTGAGCAAACAATCTGGTGTGATCGTGCAAGATGATCCTGCGCGGAATCTATATCCTATGCCGCTTTATTGCTCGGATCATGACGAAGTGTTTGTCGGCAGGATTCGCAAGGATAATTCCATCGAAAATGGTATCCTGTTATGGGCGGTATCTGATCAGATAAGGAAAGGAGCCGCTACCAACGCGGTGCAGATCGCCAAGATCGTGGTTGAGAAAGGGCTCTATTAGATGGGCCATTAAGAAGGTGTCTGGTATTGACAACAGTAGTTCAGAAGTTTGGAGGGACCTCCGTTAGTACGCCTGAACTCAGAAATAGGGTATGTGAAATAATTGCTTCAACGATAAAATCAGGACAGCAGGCTGTAGTTGTGGTATCGGCCATGGGGAGAGTCAACGATCCCTATGCAACCGATACCTTTGTTAATCTAATGAAGGAGACCAATCCCAATCCAGCTCCCCGTGAACTGGATCTCATCATGTCCTGCGGCGAATTGATCTCAGCAGCGCTGCTGGCCAGTCAACTTACCAGCTGCGGGCTGCCAGCCCGCTGTTTGACCGGTGAACAGGCCGGGCTGATAACCGATGGCAACTTTGGCAATGCCCATATTCAATATGTCAATCCCCGTAACATTTTAGCCTGCCTGGAGGATGGTTTCATACCAATCGTCACCGGCTTTCAGGGGGTAAGCGAAAATGGTGAACTGACAACATTGGGACGCGGCGGCAGCGACACTACGGCCAGTGCTCTGGGAGTGGCACTGAATGCGGAGGTGATAGATATATTCACCGACGTGGGGGGGGTTATGACTGCTGACCCTAGAATTGTGGATAATGCCCGACTACTGGATTCG
>JAAYCK010000122.1 GCA_012729835.1 Syntrophomonadaceae bacterium | reverse complement strand
TAAAGCCTCCTATGAACTGGATATCATATTTAACTGTCGGTGCAAACGCAGCCAGACACCCGGTGTCCACTCTGAGGACTTCTCCTGCCTGCAGAGTCTTTTCAACCAACGTTCCGCCGGCGTGCATAAAGGCAAGGCCGTCACCCTCAAGCTTCTGGAGAATGAAACCTTCACCGCCGAACAGACCAGCACCTATTTTCTTATTAAATGCTATATCTATCTCGACTCCGCGAGCGGCGCAGAGGAATGAATCTTTTTGACACATGAAGCGTCCACCCAACCTGGCCAGGTCTAGTGGAATGACACGACCGGGATACGGGGCACCGAATGCTACTTTTTGTTTCTGACTGCCTTTGTTCAGAAAAGTAGTGATAAAGAAGCTCTCACCGGTAAGCATGCGTTTGAAACCTTTAAAGAGACCGCCGCCGGTTCCAGTCTGCATCTCGATGGCCTGCTCCATGTACATCATGGTTCCAGCTTCTGCCCTGACCCCTTCACCGGGATCGAGTTCGATCTCTACAATCTGCATATCATTTCCGATTATCTTATAATCGATCACATCCGCCACAGGTAAACCCTCCCCTTGATATGTTTCCATTATCATAACCTAAATTCACTATATGGTCGAAATTCTAATTACATAACCATCAGAATACTAAGGCATCAGTCTTTTAACAATACTTGTTCTTTCTCCGGGTACTCGATGGCACCAGTCCAACAGAACTGTGCGCACTGGGGGTCACCGTCACAGAGCTCACATTTAAAAGCGATGTCTTTTTCCTGATGAAAGTTCATATGGCCAAAGGGGCAAGAGACATTACACTGCCGACACCCAATACATTGTTCACTGTTTACCCGGGGCATTCCCAGAGACTCATCAAAATAAAGAGCACCGGCTACACAGGCTAGCAGGCACGACGCATTCTCACAAGCTGCGCAAGTTATGGGAGCATTTCTGGCTTCGCGGGGGAATCTTACCACGCGGATACGAGATAACCGGGTGGAACATATACCTTCATTAACCAGCGAACATATCATTTCACAGGTCCCGCAACCCACACACTTTTCCCGATTAAAAGTAATTACCTGACCTTCCAAGACAATTCCTCCTTTCAAAACCCGGCAAGATATCTCTGCGCTGCTTCCGCCGCCCAGGGACTGGTCATCTTTAATCCCGGATCTTTAAGGGTTTCCCTTAGCTCCTGCAATGAAGTCCGGTTACGAATCAAACCGCCAACTGTTCCGCATAACTTGAGGTCACCTATTGACTGCATACCTATTAGTGTTTGATCCGCCACCAGAATACGCCAATAATCATCACCATGTTCACCTTCAATAATACGGATCGGTCCCGCGTGAATGTCTTCCTTGTTACCCAGAGCAGCAAAAGGCCTGTCCTTGACCTCTCCAACTACGATATTGAAGGCTCCCTCATATTCAGTCTCTATACCGATACAATTCAGCGCTGCTACCTGGGCCTGACGTCTTGCGCTCGGCCAGAGCATACTATTTACAGGATGCCCGGTAATGATATCGAAGGCTTCTGCACAGTCACCGCAGGCATAAACACCTGCGGCGTTGGTTTGCATATGACGATCAACCTTTATTCCTCTGGTTGGACCTACTTCTATTCCAGACTCCCTGGCCAGACTGCACTCCGGTGAAAGTCCCACGGCCCAGATCAACATATCACATTCCAATATGCTACGGTCAGTTTCCACTACTTCTACCCTGGTACGGCCATCCATGGTTTGAACCTGTTCTCCGGTTATTACTCTGATGCCGGTCTGCTCCAGCATATTCTGGAGCATATGGGCAGGTTTCTTATCAAAGAGCCGCGGCATAACATGATCCTGCGCTTCTATCATTGTTACCCTGAAGCCCCTGTCCCGCATGGCCCCGGCAGCTTCCATTCCGATATTGCCCGAGCCTACGACTATTACCCTCTGGGGTTTGTAATTAAGCATACTGTCAAGGTCATCGAGCGACTTCAATGTGAAGGTTCCCGGCAGTCTTGCTCCCGGAATTGGCGGAATGACCGCCTTGCTGCCAGTAGCCATAATCACACGGTCATAATGATAAACCGCCTGATCGGTAATGACCAAGCGCTCTTTTACATCTATCTTTTCAACGGTTTGCCCGAAGATAGTTTCTATCCCATTAGAACGGTAATCTTCTGCTTTCTTTAAAAACAGCCGGGCTCGCTCCAAATCCCCGCCAAGACAGTCGGGCAGGGCACAGGGAGAATATAAGGGATAGGATTCGCGGGCGAACATCATTACTTCAGCTTCAGGTTTATGTCGTTTGATGGTTTCGGCGGCAACATAACCGGCAGCACCATTTCCAATGACGGCTATTATCATTGCAGATCCCCCTTCCCCTTGGTTCGTTTCATCGTTTAGCAAAGTCAAGATTTAACCGAAGTACAGTATCGGGATAAGGATTGCCAGACTGGTCCCAACCCCGGACTTCATAATAATCTTCCACCACTTTTTCCACCAATTCTTCATCCAGGACCTTGCCAGCAATAGCCTCTTTATAAAAGCGCCGCGGGAACCTGCTGTCAACGCTGGTCTCCCCTTCCCGCAGGTTGAAGAGTTTGATCAGGTTCCAGGTCCGCTCGGCTGACCAGATCAATCCCTGGGGAATGATGTCTATTCCGGTAAAAGCATTGATAGCGTCAGCCAGGATGGTGGGACCGATCGCTTCCAATACGGGAGGCCTGATGCAGACTCCGGATGCATTAAAAAGGTTAATGAGGTTTTCCGCCCATACTGCCATGCGGGCAATATCAACCGTATCTTTATCCAGGTCGATAGCGATAGCTTTAAGATCCTCTGGCATATCAAGTTTTTCATACACTGATAGTTTTAAGCCAAAGCGTTCCTGACTCAATGCCTCATCGTTTTCGTTGTAACGCAGGTTTTCAACGGGGTTGCGGCAGCGCAGGTGATCACCGCCGCGCACATTGGTGAGCATACCCAGGGTCCAGGTAGACCATCGTCCGCGCGGATCTATCATGGGTATCTCCAGCCCCTTTATATGCATCGCATATGGTTCGGAACCGGTTATGATTTCAGCAGCCCGTTTGACTCCCTCAGCCAGTACTGCTCCGAATCCACGTTTCCGCGCGATATCTTCTATTAGAGCAAACGCACTTTCTTCATTGCCGAATTCAAGTTCATACCCGATGTCGTCTTTGGTGATTACTCCCTTCTGATAAAGCTCCGTGGCGAAGGCTATCATGCTCCCGGTACTCACCATATCCATACCCAACCGCTGACATATCTCAGCTGCCTTAATGGTTGCTTCGGTACCCAGTCCGGCATTTCCGGAAAATGAAGTAGTTGGGGTGATCTCCAGCGCCTTGACCTGAGTGCCCGCATATTTCCCTTCATTTATTTCAGCCAGGTGCCCACAAGCTATGATACATGACTGACAAGCAATGTGACGGGTACCATATGTGTCAACGATCTGTCGCCCGGCAACTGCTTTCCAGTCGGGTAAGGTCTCACGTGAGAAATTGTGCGTAGAAACCGCATTGAAATTACCATATGGTATAGTAGCATTCATGGTTCCATAGCTGGAAAACGGAACATAGGAAGTTGTTGCCTTAATAAGATCCTGAGCCTTACGAACTGTTTTAAGCAGAGCCCGGGGACTCTCAGGCTGCAAGCCCATATCTCCGTTTACTACTACAGCTTTAAGGTTCTTGGAACCCATTACCGCTCCCAGGCCGGTTCTTCCCCAACCATCATAGTATCCATTCTCAATACTGGCGAAGCGTACCTGATTCTCTCCAGCCAGCCCTATAAGTGCTATTTCAGCACCATAGTGCCTGGCTCTTAAAATATCCAGGGCCTCCCAGGCGTCATTACCCCATATACCTTCGGCGTCCAGAACCTCTACCTGTCCGTTATTGATGTGGATGTACACCGGATCAGAAGCTCGTCCCTTAAGTATCACAGCATCATAGCCGGCATTTTTTAAGCTGATCCCAAAAAAGCCCCCCGAATTTGATGTTCCAAATCCCCCGGTCTGCGGCGATTTGGCCGAAGCCTCCGTGCGAGATGCAGTAGGAAAGGGGCTGCCTACCAAGGCTCCCACCCCAAAAACCAATACATTTTCCGGTGCTAAAGCATCGGTGCCAGGAGGGATATGATCATAGATAATGCGTGCATTAAAGCCGATTCCGCCAATACATTCACGAGCCATATCTTCATCTAGTACATAGATTGTTTGAGCATTTGTTGACAAATTGATTTCCAATATCTTTCCGGCATATCCTTGCATGATTACACCCTTTCAGCCGAAGCAATATATTTCCTTCTTAAATGAAACACTATTTTGAATAATTTGCAAAAGTATTTTTTACTTTTTCTTTGTTTATTTTACATTATTCCATATAAAAAACACCGGTGATTTCACCGGTGTCCGTCATTTTCTGCTGTTTTATCATTTACTTTATAAAAATCTTCTGACCGTCCTGCATAGATGATAGGTCGACCAGGCCCCTGACCCGGCAGAGTTTAGAAGTATTTCTGCAAAGCGGCCATAACCCTGTTGGGCTACCTTGGCATCTGAAAGATACATCGCCAAAAGACCCTTCACAACAATTCGATGAAAAGTTGCCTGAGGCATTTTTTCGGCACATATCATCGACTGCCTGGTAAACTTCTCTAGACGCTGCTGCATGAACTGGTCATTTTCATAGTAAAAGGTAAAATTAAGATCTCCACCTGCCCGATCCTCATCTCGATCAATAAAATAGTCCAACAGGATATGCAGGCCACAGATCCAAGGAAAATAGGAGCAATATATTAGCTGCACCTGGTTCTTGGTCATCTCACCGGGTATTACTGCCGCTTTCAATAAAGCAAAGATGGCGAGGGTGGATCCACATGCTGCGGCATATTCAGGCCATAAAATCTCTTGGAAGCCCTTGGCCTCGTGCTGGGCCCAAGTACAGAGTTCTTCATGTCTAAACTCAATTGCCAGATGCTTTTTAACCTGCAGCTCAGAATACGATTCAGCCAGAAGCGATGCTTGATCTTGAATCAAATGATAATCCGGTATATTTGCCAAACTAGCCTGACAGGTATTTACCAGCTTGTTTATATATCCGCCATCATCCTGTTTGGGGTAATACTTATAATAGTTGTCGAGTGGTCTTGACGGATGTAGTGCATCAAACAAAGATCGATGCAATTGGCTGAAGGCTTGCCCATCAGTACTGCCTGCGCGATCGCAGAGATTATCCAGGTAATCACAGAGGGTTTGATAGGCCACAATGAAATCGAGTAATTCTTGGGGCATTCTCCGCCAAGGGGATGCATATACCGCTCCACCCTGGCAGTGAAAGGCTTTCAGAGCCAGTGATTCAAGTGCCTGGGTTTTAAGTACCGGATCCGGGATGCACAGCGCTTCTAATTCCCAATACCTGAGCAATTTCTTTACCCGGGGCAGAACTCGGAAGATATAATCAGCCAGGATCATCTTATCGGAGGAAAAGTTCACTCGACCTTTCCGCTTGATATTGATTCTAATTGGCAGTTCCAGTTTCATCAATTCGGTCCTTATCCAGTTGTATCAGATTTGCATAATAACCATCTAGCAAATAGTGGCTCAAATCCAGCAGGGAGTTTCTTCCCTCCCCCGGCGGTATTTCTTCTAAAGCAGTCAGCGCAGATTGAACAAAAAAACGCGATGTGGCGATCGAATCCCGTAAAGCCCTGGTTTTCACCAGGATGTCCATTAGCTCAGCCATATTGTCTGCAATGCTGGTGCTATCCCTAAGCAGTTCCAACATCCGCGGGCCTTCCCGTTCATTTTGCATCGCCAATAAAACCGGCAATGTGAAATTACCGCTTATAAGGTCGCTCGCCGCAGGCTTGCCCAGCAGCTTGGGATCAGCCACAAAATCCAAAACATCATCTATTATCTGGTAAGCAAAACCCAAGCACAATCCGTACTGATTGAGCATCTGCAGTATTTGCGGGGACAAATCGGCAGCTCGTGCAGCTGATCGGCAGCAGCAAGCAAAAAGGCAAGCGGTCTTGGCAAAAATCCTTTGATAGTAGTCAGCTTCACTAATGTCTACATTATATAGCGATGCCATCTGCATGATCTCACCAGAACACATGGTCCGAATTGTACCGGTAACATCTTCCATTACTTCGGGGAGGTGGTGAAAGTTGATAAGCTGAAAGGCAGAAGCAAATAGATAGTCGCCGGCTAAAACGCTGACTTGATTACTATAACAAGAGTTGAGACTAGGACGCCCGCGGCGGGTGTTCGCCTGATCAATCACATCATCATGGACCAGCGAAGCCATGTGTATCATCTCCAGAGCGGCAGCTATATCTACTACAACCCCTTCCTGGTTTTCCTGCAGAGAAGCTACAGCATATACCAAACGGGGTCTAAGCATCTTACCGTCGGCCTGCAGCAGATAAGTCATAACCTGGTCAATCTCCTGGTTTCCAGTAACTAATAAGGAATGCAGACGTTCCTTAACTTCTTTTAGTTGTGGGACTGGAAGCGGGGCATAGTTCATGGCAAAATACCTCAATTTCCTTGGATATCACTGGTATTTTACCCGTTTTTATATATGCCTATACTGCTATGCTTTTCTGCCCTAACGTGATGATCCCAATAGTCTGTCCTTTACCTGATCGTGGGCATATTTCTCGATGCTGTCATCCAGCAGGGTATCTAATTCAACTCCCCGCCGTTTGGCCATGGCGGAAAGGATAAAGTCAGCAACCGCTGGATTTTTCGGCAAAAATGGTCCATGGAGATAAGTACCGATCAGGTTTTTGTAGATCAGACCCTCTCCGCCATCCTTTCCATTATTACCGAACCCTTTTATGACGTGGCCTAACGGCTGGAGTTTATGGTCAAGGAATATTGTACGTCCGCCGTGATTCTCAAACCCGACTACGCTCACCTTTTGTCCATCTATATTGGCTTCGATCAGAATATTGCCGATAAGGCGCGGGGATCCTGCCACGGTGCGAAAGTTGAAGAACCTCAGACCATCCATAACCTGACCATCGGCAGCAATATAAGATTGCCCTAATAATTGATAGGCACCACAAATGCATAGCATGGGCAGGCCTGCTTCAATTTGCTCCATAATACGACTGCCTTTGCGCAGCAGATCTTCATAAACAAGTCCTTGTTCCCGGTCAGATCCCCCACCCATAAAAACCATGTCATACCGACCCAATTCCATATCATCAGACAGACCAAGGTTTTCTATACTACATTGATGACCACGCCATTGCAGTCTCTTCTGCAGACATATCAGATTACCCCGATCACCATACAAATTCATAAGATCGGGGTAGAGATGAGCTATACTGAATTGAGCCATTTGCTTTCTCTCCCTGTAATGTTTCAATCAACAACCTGGCCACGGACCGGCTGTATTAGAGGATGCTGTCCGGATCGTTTCTGCAGTTTCAATAATATCTTGCGGCAGTCAAACAGCGCGGTGTATGTAGATAATACATAGATTACCGATACCGGGCAGTTCAAAGCGTCACAGATTCCAGCTTCCAAATCACTCTCTATCATGATTAGAGATGTATCGAACCCGGTATACTTGAAGCGGACTGCAATGTCCCCGCTTCTTATTCCTGAACAAACCACCTTTCTAATATTGTGTTCTTCAAGAGCCAGGTTCTCCAGATCCGCATCCCATATCCAAGAAATATCGCGGCCATCGGCTGCATTATCATTTAGAGCAAAAAACACACTCTTGGGGTTGATATCATCCTTTACAGCGGAAAGACTCTGATTAAGACCGATAGGGTTCTTGACCAGGATCAATACCACTCGTTTACTATCAATGCTGAACTCTTCCATCCTACCCGCCCGCGGGCGGTAATCATGAATCGCATTCCTTATAGCCTCGTCCGACATGCCCAGGCTCTTGGCCACAGCGGCTGCCGCAAGAATATTATAGGCATTATAGAAACCCTGATATGGGCTCTCCAGCCGCAAATCTTTAACTCGCAAAATGATTTTGTCCGTAAGCTCCAGGTCCTGACCTTTGAATTCTATTTCCGGGTTGCGATTGCCGCAGTTTTGGCAGGAGTATTCACCCAATTGAGCATAATGATAACGGGAATAATCCAGCTCACTGCCACAGCAGACACAAAAGCGGCCTTCCCTGCTTTCTCGATTATCCAATACATCATACCTGGTAGGTTCAAAACCGAAATAAGCAATAGATTGAGCTCCGGACGAAGTGAAGCAAAGCGAGAGAGGGTCATCCCCGTTCAGGATTAGTTTTATGATCTGGTCTTTCAATGACTCGTTAATAACCGTAATGATACGATCCAGCTCTCCGTAACGATCTAGTTGGTCTCGAAAGAAATTGGTGATAAGCATCATCCTTGGTTTTACTTCCCGAAGCAGGGCGGGAATTGTGGCTTCATCGGTTTCCAGTAGCGCATAGTCAAATTCCTTGAGTCCCAGTACGTTATTCTGTTCAATAAAAGCCGTAGCGATACCGGGCAGCATGTTGGCTCCAGCCCGGTTATGAATAACACTATATCCCTGTTCGCGAAGGACAGCCGCTATCATGTTGCTGGTAGTCGTCTTGCCATTGGTACCGGTGACAACGACGATTTCCCGGCGTATCCTGCTGGCCATCTCCCTGAGCAGACCAGGATATATTCTCAGTCCCCATGCACCAGGAAAATTGCTCCCCTGATTCCCCAGCAAACGGCTCAATCTGATAAGCAATTTGCCTAGCATTATTGCGAGTATTATCTTCAGCCTCTTCATACAGAAGCCTCCATCAGCTCATCCAGCGCAAAGGCTCACGCAGCCGTTTGGGCCGACGTTTATTTCTCACCAGACTTATTTCATACACAGTTTCCAATTTGCGAGCCATATTGGCTGCTGACAGTTTATTGGCTTTTAATAACGCGTTTTGCTTGTATTCAGCGTATAGGACAGGATCGCTGAGTAATTCCCCGACTGCGCGAGCAAATTCATCTACATCACAGGCAGTCAATTTGCCATTGATATCATGGTCCACCATATCATTTACTCCGTTAGCTCTTATTGCAACGACCGGCAGTCCAGCAGCCATGGCTTCTATCAATACCAGACCTTGAGTTTCCGTCACCGAAGAGAACACAAATAGATCAGCAGAGAAATAGACATTTACCAGTGTATCGAAAGGCAGAGCTCCGGTAAAAACAACATCCTTCTCTAAAGACAGCCCCAGGTTAATCACCTGCTTTTTCAGATCGTCTTCCAATGGGCCTTGTGCGGTCAGCACCAGGGTGGTCTCCGGGTGATACGCCTTGATTCGTGCAAATGCATCGATGAGGAACTCCAGATTCTTCTCCTTGGTCAGTCGCCCAACAAATAACAGAATCTTATTCTGTTTTGGAATATTATAGTGTTGGCGCAGCCATTCTGGATCGCCTTGTTTAAAACGATGTAGTGGAACCCCGGTAGGAATGACAGTTACTGGTGTCTTAACCCGATAATAGCGCAGACGGTTGGCTACCTCCGCCGAAGGCGCAATTATATGATTGCACTGGTTACAAAAATAATTGCTGTATTTGATGGTAACATCCCTGGCAAGATCCTGGGCTAGCGGTACATAATGGACATACTCGTCGTAGAGGGTATGATATGTAAACAGCAGTGGGAGCCCATAACGTTTGGCATAATGTAATCCCACCCGCCCCATGGTAAAAGGTGAATGCACATGAATAACATCCAGCTCCAACCGGCTGAGCAGGTTTCTCATGCCCGGGTATACCGGTATAGCCAGAGTGTAATCCGGGTTGGTTGGGGCTGGCAATGAATAATACCGGTAAACATGTCTTTCTTCTTCTTCATAATTGGGGTAGTTCGGTGCAAAAATGTATACCTTATGACCTAATCGGTCGAGTTCTTCTGTAAACGTGTTGATTGAAGTGACTACACCACTGGTATATGGTTTATAGCTATCTGTAAATATACCGATCTTCATAGGGTCTCCTCACTACTTGGTTCAATAGACTAAATATATACTGTATTTGCCAGTTAAGCAAATTAGGGTATTTGGCTAAATCTTTAGATGGACCAAGATTAAACCATTAGCCAAGCTTCAGAGTCCGGCTCATCGTAAATAATTTTATAGGTCCTTCATGAAGAAAAAATGAAGTGAAAATTAAAAATAGATTAAAAATGACATCTTGAAAATTCTGTGGTTCATTTGCCCCTATTCATCATAGATGTCATAGCCGGCTATGGTAAAGGCCTCTCCTCGATCAGCCATGGCATGGTCCGCCGTTATATCTTCTTCGGCGGGTCCGCGAAAATGATCCTGCCTTGCCTGAGCACACTTATAACAAAGGGTCGTGTTGATCATTCTTTCCAACCTTTTTGGATCTATGGGCTCCCCGCAAGTGTCGCAGATTCCGTATTTTCCATCTTGATATCTCTCCAGGGCATCATTTAGCTTTTCAAGTTCCAATTCATACAATTCCAACAGCCCATGGTCTTTTTCACGTTCATAAGTTTCACTGGCGGTATCAGCGGGATGCTGATCGTAGGCAGATAACTCATCACTTGTTTCCATCAAAGAATGCGACAACAATTCTTGTTTATGCTGGATTATTTTTTGAATCTCGGCCTTTTTATCGTTGAGTTTTGTTAAATAGTCCATAATAACACCCCATCCGTAATAATAATTCTATTATTCCCGGTGGGGAAACACTCCATACCATGCTAATTGTTAAGAGAATGTATAGGCGCGGGTATTCGTCCTTTACGATTGATAAAATTTGCGGGAGATTGAAGATTAACCTTCATCACTGGTGCCCTCCCCAATAAGCCACCAAATTCTACCCAATCTCCTTCTCGCTTGCCGGGGGCCGGTATCAATCTTACTGCAGTAGTTTTTCGATTTATCATGCCAATCGCAGCTTCATCAGCAATTATTCCTGAAATGATTTCTGCTGGAGTGTCGCCCGGGATCGCTATCATATCCAACCCCACAGAGCAAACACAGGTCATCGCTTCTAATTTCTCCAACGTCAACGCTCCCTGGTTGACCGCATTTATCATACCGGCATCTTCACTTACTGGTATGAATGCACCGGATAATCCCCCAACATATGAAGACGCCATTGCGCCGCCCTTCTTGATAGCATCATTCAACATCGCGAGGGCCGCAGTGCTGCCATGAGCACCTACCATCTGTAGTCCCATAGCCTCGAGAATATCAGCCACACTATCACCAATAGCAGGTGTTGGAGCCAGAGATAAGTCGATGATCCCAAAGGGAACTCCCAGTCTTTTAGAGGCAGTACGGCCGACCAGTTCGCCGGTTCTGGTTATCTTGAAAGCAGTGTTTTTAATGATATACGCCAATTCACCCAGATCAGCTCCGGGGTTTGATTTGACGATATTGGCTACTACTCCAGGACCACTGATCCCAATATTTAATGTACACTCAGGTTCCCCCGGTCCATGAAAGGCTCCGGCCATAAATGGATTGTCTTCGGCCGCATTGCTGAATACCACCAATTTAGCACAACCCAGGCCATCACGGTCTGCGGTTAAAGCGGCGGTCTTTTTTATTATTAAGCCCATATCATATACGGCGTCCATATTGATCCCGGCCTTGGTAGTCGCTAGATTTACTGATGAACATACGCGTTCGGTTAACGCCAAACTATCAGGTATAGATTCAATTAAAGCCTTATCACCCCGGGTGTACCCCTTATGAACCAGTGCGGAAAATCCGCCCAAAAAGTTGACACCCACCTCATCAGCCGCCCTATCCAGATAGTGAGCCACTGTTATCATATCTGCTGTTGAAAGGCCATCCGCTACCATAGCGATCGGCGTAACCGATACCCGTTTATTAATAATCGGTATACCATATTCTTTTTCTATGGTTTCCCCTACCCGAACCAGATCACGGGCTTGTTTCGCTATCTTATCAAATATCTTACGCCCGGTTGCTTCTCCGCTAGTTCCTCTGCAATCCAAAATGTTTATCCCCATAGTAATAGTCCGTATGTCCAGATTCTCCGCCTGTACCATACGAACAGTTTCTAAAATCTCATCCTTGCTTAAATTAAAAGGCATAAAAACCCACCTTTTTATATTAGCCACAGCGTCATTATTGGCACCCGTCAGGGTAAATGGGTTGTCCCCAGAGGGGGATCAACAATTTTCACAGTGTGTTAACTGCGATATTGACCAATCAACTATACACGTCGGTTATTCATTCGCCAATCCTATATCCGGTGCATGAAGTTGAAGATGTCTTCGTGTTGGGTGGTTATCTCCATCTCCATCTCCCGGCCCTTTTCAGCCAGGAGCCGTCTCAATTCAGCAACATCCACCGTTGCCTTGGCCATATCAACTACCATAACCATGGTGAAAAAACCCTGGAGAATAGTTTGATTGATATCAAGGATATTGACGCTGGTTTCCGCCAGAATCTTAGATATATTGTATATGATCCCGATTCGGTCATAGCCCAGGACAGTAATGATCACCCGGGTTCCTTCTTCCATGTCCTACCTCCTTGATTACCGTTCTAATTCTGCGACTCCAGTTTAGCTATTACCTCTCCGCAGCGGTTACATAATGACGGATGGTCAGGATTGCTTCCCACCGAAGGTTCAATAATCCAGCATCTTTCACATTTTCCGCCCAGAGCCGCGCTGACCGTTACCCAGACTCCATCTACTCCATCAAGTGTTAAAGCGTCAGTGGGGCGATCAGCCGCATCGAGTACCTCTGCTGATGACACTATAAGTAGCTTTTCCAGATTTGATGTACGTCCCAGGAGTTCCTTCCAATCATTTTCCGCGTAAATCTGAATGTGAGCTCCCAGCGAATGTCCAATGGTTTTCTTGGCTCTTGCTTCCTCCATGGCCTTGGTGGCCACCTCGCGCAAACTTAGAATCTTACTCATGTTGGCTTCAATCGTTGGATTTTGATACTCGTCCTTAGCTTGCGGCCAGTTCATAAGTTGTATGCTAATGGGATCTGATTCCTTGCGCAGGAATGTCCATATTTCCTCAGTGGTAAAAGCCAGTACCGGTGCCAACATGACCACTAGTGCATGTATGATCTCATTGAGCACAGTTTGGGCTGCTCTTCGTTCATGGTCATCCGGATTTGAGCAATACAGTTTATCCTTGAGTACATCGAAATAGATGCTGGAAAGGTCAACCGTACAGAAGTAATTGATCGAGTGAAAAACCACGTGGAATTCATATTCTTCATAAGCTTTGGAAACTCGTCTTACCAACTGGTCCAGCCGAAGCAGCGCCCATTTATCCAGTTCTTCGAGTTTCTCATATGGCACCGTATCACGGGCAGCATCAAAATCATAAAGGTTGCCTAACAGGAATCGGCAGGTGTTACGGATTTTACGATAAGCCTCAGCGCTCTGCCGAATGATGTTTGCAGATACCGATACATCATTGCGATAATCAGAGGAAGCCACCCAGAGCCTCAAGATATCGGCACCCAGTTCCTGAATCATCTGCAGGGGATCCACTACGTTCCCCAGTGACTTGGACATCTTATAGCCTTGTTCATCTACTACAAATCCGTGGGTCAATACTTTACGGTAAGGAGCTGTGCCTCGAACCGCTACTGAAGTTGAAAGGGATGAATTAAACCAGCCTCGGTGCTGGTCACTACCCTCGAGATACAGATCGGCCGGCCATGAGAGTTCATCATAGGTTTCCAATACCGCCATGTGGCTGGAACCAGAATCAAACCACACATCCATAATGTCAGTTTCTTTACGGAAGCTGGTGCCGCCGCACTCACAAGTAGCTCCCGGTGGTAACAGGAAAGCAGCATCCTTTTCAAACCAAATATCGGAGCCATGTTCGGCAAAAAGAGTGCTGATTCGCTCAATAGTATTCTGGTTGATCATAGTCTTTCCACAGGACTCACAATAGAATATTGGGATAGGGACGCCCCAGGTGCGCTGACGGGATATACACCAATCGCCGCGGTCTCTTACCATATTATAAATACGGTCACGACCCCAGGCCGGTATCCATTCTACTTCATCGATGGACTGCAAGGCCTTCTCGCGGAACCCTTCGATAGAGGCGAACCATTGTTCAGTTGCCCGGTAAATGATCGGGTGCTTGCAGCGCCAGCAATAAGGATACTGATGCTCCAGCTTGCTGGCTTTGAGAAGCATGTTCCGTTTCTTCAACTCGGCTATCACTGCATCATTGGCATCATGAACGTAAAGCCCCTGGAATTGGCCTGCTTCACTGGTAAAGCGGCCGCTATTATCAACCGGCGAAATTACCTCCAGGCCATATTCACGACCTACATAGAAGTCGTCCTCGCCATGCCCGGGAGCGGTATGAACACAACCAGTTCCAGCTTCCAGAGTAACGTGTTCGCCCAGCACCACCAACGAATCACGATTAATAATGGGATGTGAACAAATTGCTCTTTCGATAGCCTTGCCTTTGAATTCCTTGACGATCTGATATTCTTCCCAACCCAGGGTCGTCGATACATTTTCTAATAGCCCCTTGGCTACAACATACTGCTCATTACCCGCCTTGACTACCGCATAATCATAATCCGGATGGACACTAATGCCGGTATTAGCGGGAAGTGTCCATGGAGTAGTAGTCCAGATAATTACGAAGGAATCAGCGGGAATCGCTCCCTTACCGTCTTTGACCGGGAATTTTACATATATAGATGGTGAAGTCTTGTTATCATATTCAACTTCGGCCTCAGCCAGAGCAGTTTCACAATCACCGCACCAGTAGACCGGCTTAAGACCTTTATAGATATAACCCTTATTCGCCATGTCCCCAAAAACCTTGATCTGCATTGCTTCAAACTGCGGATTAAGAGTTAAATAGGGGTGATCCCAATCACCTCTTACGCCCAAACGCTTGAATTGATCTCTCTGAATACCCATATAGCGCAGCGCATATTCCTTGCAGTGCCGCCTGAACTCAACTACATCAGTACGATGACGGTCGATGCCCAGAGCCTTGATGGCCTGTTGCTCAATCGGCAGTCCGTGCGTGTCCCAGCCAGGTACATAAGGCGAATCGTACCCCATCATAGAACGCTGTTTAACAATTATATCCTTTAAAACTTTATTTAAGCTATGCCCCAGGTGTATGTTTCCATTTGCATAAGGAGGTCCATCGTGTAAGACAAACTTTTCATTACCTGCATTCTTTTTCTGAATCTCCTGATATATATCAATGCCATCCCAGAAACCCAGAATATCAGGTTCCTTGGTCGGTAGATTCGCCCGCATAGGAAAATCAGTTTTCGGTAGATTAAGCGTTGCATCATACTTGCTTTTGGCCATTTCATTTACCACCTTTTGTTAGTTTATCCTGATGATTATCAGGGAGGAATTCATATAAATAGCATACTTGAATTGATCGATTCTACCCAGAATTATATTAACATATACTTTATGCAGGAAGGAGATTTAATTATTCTCTCAATCAAGAAGGAATATACCATTTTTTTGGCGAAGTCACATAATATAAGTATAGACAGAGCGATAAATAATATGGGGGGATTATTAGGTGGCTAGCAACAATTCAGAGAAAAAAAGGAGCATGACCATCAAAGTTGTGATTCGTTCCGGAATCGGAGCAGCACTATTAGGTCTATTTGTTGGCCTCGGATTGGATCATATCGGTGATTTCAATGTACTCGCTTACTGCGCATTCTTTTCCTGTATAGGCGGTTGCCTCATCGGCCTCTTTTCGGCCCAAAAAAATGTCAAAGAATTTGTTGATCCTGCCGTTATCATCGCTGACTTCGCCAGTGAAGTATCAAAAGGAGATCTTACCAAACAATTAACTGGTATAGATGAAGGGTTTATGAAGTTGATCGAAAAAAACCTCAACGAGATGGCTGCGCGTTTACGCGAGCTGATCGGTCAAACCAACCATGTTTCCAATCAGATCGTTGAGTCATCAGAAAACCTGGTAGCTGTCACTCAGCAGAGCAGCGATGCAGCTCAAGAGATCGCTGCCGCTATGATGCAGATCGCTTCTGGCGCAGATTCCCAAGCCCAGTCATCCAACAATATAACCGATATGATTATTGACCTGGCTGATGCCATCAACAATGTTGCCTTGAATACTCAGAAGAGTGTAGAACTTTCAGTGACAACCCAAAACGCTATCAAAGACGGTGTTGATGCAGTTGAAACCCAGAATCATAAAATGGAAGCCAGCTATACGGCAATAGAAGCAGTAGGCAGTGCTGTAGAATTGCTAAATCATAATTCATCAAAGATTGAACAAATAGTGGAAGTTATCAGCAGCATAGCCGATCAGACCAATCTGTTAGCTTTGAATGCTGCTATCGAAGCGGCTCGTGCTGGTGAGCATGGACGGGGGTTCGCGGTGGTTGCCGAGGAAGTAAGAAAACTGGCTGAACAATCTGCTTTATCTGCGCAAGAAATCGGTGCCCTTATTAAGCAAATGCAGACCAATACCACTCAACTGGTCACTGACATGGGAAGCACTAAAAATGCCTACCAGGAACAGGCAGATGCTATCAATGCCACCAGCAATATCTTCGGAATAATAGTAAGCTCAGTCACCAAGATTAATGATGAGATCCAGGAAATATCTGCGGCTACCGAAGAAATGTCCGCCTCTACCGAGCAACTGGTCCACCAGGTCAAAACCGTTGCTGCCATCGCACAGGAGACTGCAATTGCCTCGGGTCAAGTCAGTGCCTTATCCGAGCAGCAGGAGATTGCTCTTAAAACTATCTCTGGTCAGATCAGCAGTCTTCACGGTGAGGTTGAAGGTATCCAAACTAATCTTAAGTCCTTTAAGATATAGATTAGTTGCGATTACTTCCATTAGTCAATCCGTTTTAAACAATCATCGGCCAATTCACAGTTTGCACAGGCCGGCTTGCGGGCCTTACAAACATAACGACCGTGGTATATCAATAGATGATGCGCTTCCCCCCATCTTTCTGGGGGGATTTGTTTTTTCAGTTCCATTTCAGTGGTTTCGTTGCGTTTACCGCTTGCCAACCCGGTCCGATAGGATACCCGTTGAACATGGGTATCTACCCCCAATCCGGGTAGATGGAAACCCACCGACATAACAACATTGGCACTTTTACGGCCAACACCAGGCAGCTTCAGCAACTCCTCAAAGCTATTCGGCACCTCTCCGCCGTAATGCTCCTGTAACATGATTGCCAGCTCATGCAAATGGCGGGCCTTATTTTTGTAGATGCCCACTCCCCTGATCAATTCCTCCAGTTCTGCTATAGCCAGTCCAGCCATTTTTACTGGCGTATCGGCCACTCTAAACAGGTTAGCGGTAACTCGGTTTACCTGCTCATCGGTACTCTGAGCTGACAAGACAACCGCCACCAGCAGCTCAAATGTGTTATGAAATATCAACCTGGTCCCGGCTTCCGGATATAGCAGCGATAAATGGTCTAGCATTCTCGTAACTTTATTCTTTTTGTCTTCATCATAAATAATATTCATGTTTTTAATATAAGCTATCTTAACAGGCAAAGATAGCGGGGACATAAAGTGGCCGGTTCTATAAAACGATCTTCAGCAGAATTGAGCATGGTAGTGGTTTCATTTATCTGGGGGGCAGTATTTGTTGTCACCAAGGATGCTCTGCGCGATATTGGTCCATTTATGTTTCTTACCCTGCGTTTTACCCTGGCCTTTATCCTTCTGGTCACTATGGCATGGAAGAGCATTCAGACTATTCGTTTTTCTACGGTTTGGTATGGAGCCCTGCTTGGTCTCTTTCTTTTCATTGGCTACTCGGGGCAGACGGTGGGCCTCAAATATACTACCGCATCCAATGCCGCTTTTATAACCGGAACAAGTGTGGTATTGGTTCCCATTCTCTATGCCTTAATCAACCGTAAAATACCGGAACTGCGTACTTTCCTGACCGTAGCCGGTGCGCTAGCTGGCCTGTTTCTTATGTCTTTTCCCGACAATAATCTTTCCCTTTCCCGAGGTGATATCCTGGTATTTATAGGTGCCTTCGGCTTCGCACTTCACATAATCCTGGTAGATCGTTATTCACATCAGCATAATGCAGTGGCTATAACTTCAATACAAATCATATTTGTAGGCATCGTTTCTTTAATCATTGGCAGCATGGTGGAGCCCTGGCCAACACGATTGAGTATGACAGTTGCCAGCGCAGTCCTGATTACCTCGCTATTTGCCACATCCCTGGCCTTTTTGCTAATGAATGCTCTGCAAAAATACAGTACACCGACCCGCTTTGCCATTGTGTTAACTAGCGAACCGGTTTTTGCGGCTATCGCCGCATATCTCTGGACGGGAGAAACCCTGACCTCTCGTGCCTACATCGGTGCAGCAATTATCCTTCTCTCCATGTTGATTTCGGTGATAACCCGTAAGCACCGGGAACCCGCAGTACAGTCATTGGGTTAGTAAGCTTCAGAAAATAGTTAAGGAAACCGGTTATATTTCCCTGTTTCCTTATTTATTGCCCGATCTTATGCAAAAATGTATCCCGTGACATCCCTTTGATGGAGATGATCTTATTGCGTGAGGTTTCTCCCTTTATCAGCATAATATTTCGCCGCGGGGTATCTAAGACCGAGGCCAGGTAGTTCACCAGGGCTTGGTTAGCTTCCCCCTCGACTGGCGGAGCAGTGAGTTTGACCTTCAGAAGCCCATCCTGTTCCCCTACTATCTGATTGCGGGAAGCCCGCGGCTGGACTTTTATTTCCACCGTAATCGCTTCAGCGTTCTCTTTTATATTCAGCATATTATTCTTCCTTAAGGCTTACAGCCTCCAATCTCTCCAATATCTCTTTTAGGTCTCGACCGAAAAAGAAATCGCTGAGTTCGTCTATGCGCTTCTGGTTCTTCTCCATCATCTCCATCTGAGCAGCTATCTGCCCCTTCATCTCTGAGCTGTAGATGCCCATACGCTTGATAAGTTCCTGATAGACCATAAATACCTCGGCGATTTTACCCTTGGATTGCTGCAGTATGAGTGCAGACTCCTGCCGCGCATTGGCTTTTAATTCATCAGCGGTTTGCTGGGCCAGGATCAGGCTGTTGTTCATGGTTTCTTCTATCCTGCGGTATTTTTGGAGTTCATATTCCAGACGCTGAACTGTTTCCCGGAGTGTGGCATGGTCGCTGTAGATTTTTTCATAGTCATTGGCCACTTGCAGCAAATAGGCATTAACCTGTGCCGTATCATAACCCCGCAAAGACTTGTCAAATTGCTGATTCCTGATTTCACCGGCTGTAATCATGAAATAGCCCCCCATACAAAGATATTTAGTAACCCAATATACGGAATGAAATTTCTTTTATCTGTTCTCTGTGCCATTATTAGCGGACAAGCCACCAGGAAAAAGGTCCAGAAGTTCTTTATAGTATTTCTGCAAATCTCCTTTGCCGTGATTAATTGAAGCCAACGCAGCCTGGTAAATCCGCACTACTTCCAGCAGCAGTTCATCACTATAAAACTGTCCATCAATACGAAAATGCCGGATGCCCTTCTGAATTAGTCCGGGCAAATCATTAATCATGCAAAGATCATAGGGATAATAGATATAGTTTCGGCAGCTCTCATCACTGCGGATGCGGTAACTTTGCTCATATTCATCGACCAGCTTGTACTCTTCAAACATGCAATAGCTAGCACAGAATCCGGGTTCTTCTCCGTGACTGTAACGGGCAATACAGTGATCAGTTATCATTCCGCAAAGCGTTCCGTGTATCATAATCTCAAGGTCATCATTATTGGCTTCGAGCACTTGTCTGAGGCTTTCCTGGCTCAGTTCGAGGGATAAGGTGACCCTTTTCAGACCAATATCCCGGGCAAAATCAATAGCCTTGGTATTGGTAATATTTAAACCATATCCGCCAAAAACATTAAATCCCAGTTCTTTGGCGATTCTGAGACTCCCATAGTCATTCACCATAACATTTACATTAGTCGAATCTTTGAAACCCTCTAACCGCTCCCTAAGCGCGGCAATGTCTTCCTCGGTAACGATACGGGGAGTCTCTATCATCACCTGGGTGTTTCCTTCTCCAAGCGTATCTATAGCCGCTTTAATTAAATTATTGGTCCAAACCGCAGTATCCTGGCGCATATCATCCAAGCCGAGAATGATTGTCTCGACACCGGCTGCCACTAACCCAGGAATAACCTCGAGACTGCCCGTTTTGACAGTAAGACCAGCCATCTGACCAATTGGCCTAGTTTGAACATCAATATAATCCTGAGCTGTTAACTTATTTAATTTAAATGGTTTGCTGATAAATAATGGTTCCTTGGTGCCAGTGGGGTCGATGCCCTCCAAACCCGTCCGGGAAAACAAGTTGCCAGCTGTGAATTCTCTGATGCGAAGATCATATAATCTCTTATACGCTTCGTCATACTCTTCCTTATTAGCCTTACCCGCCAAGCTATCCAGCGCAATCCGGTAACATGACACCAGATGAGACAAATAGTCAGTACTCCTCATGCGCCCTTCCAGTTTGAAAGAGGCTACCCCCGAATCTCGCAGGACTTCTACAAAATGAAAGAGGCATAGATCATTATGAGCAAGATAGTACTGCGGTTCATCATAGTAACCGCCTCCCTCAAGACGGTAAGGCCAGCGGCAGGGTTTCACACATAAACCGCGATTGGCGCCCTTATCAGCAGCAAAGCTGCTCATATAGCACTGCCCGGTATGGGATACACATAAATCTCCATGTGCGAAATATTCCAGGTCCATACCCGTAGACCGGTAAATGCTTCTTATTTCTTCCAGGGATACATTTTTAGAGAGTATGACTCGTTCTAGACCCCAGGTTTGCAGCAGTTTGACCGCTTCCCCACTGCCAATTCCCATCTGAACACTGCCATGTAACGGTATTTTTAACCCGAGTTCACGGTGCAACTTGATCACAGCAACATCTTGTATTATCAGGGCATCGGCCCCGATATCCTGTAAAAAATTCAAATAGTCTCCCAGCTGACTTATTTCTGACTCGCAGTACAAATTATTTATCGTAACATATAGCTTCTTGCCCTGCTGATGCAGCAAATCTGCAGCATCCTTCAATTCCTGATCGGAGAAATTAAAATCGGGCTTCAGCATCCTCATATTGAAAAGCTTTCCGCCCAAATATACTGCATCTGCTCCTGCGCGGACTACTGCTTCCAGTACCTCCCATTTGCCTGCAGGGGCGAGTAGTTCTATTTCGTTATTTTTCATGACCTATCTCCTGTTTATTGCCATAATCAAAAGCTTATATATCTCATAAAGAAACTCTGCAATATCTGTATCGCAAAGAAAAGTACTATGGGAGAAAAGTCCATCCCGCCGGCTGCCGGCAGCAGGCGGCGAAAAGGAGCCATTACGGGTTCAGTTATATCATATATAAACTTTATCACTGGTTGATAGGGATCATGTCTTACAAAGGACAGGATGCACCTGGCAATAACCAACCATTTCAAAACTTCCAGGGCCATATATATTATATTACGAACAGAAATAGTATTCAGCCTCCTCGGTTATTTATCCGCACCCAATTCAATAGAACGTTGCCAAGCTGCCTCAATCGCATTAAAAAAGGCCTTGCGTATACCGTTTTCTTCGAGTTTTCTTACCGCTGTAATAGTAGATCCTCCAGGTGAACACACATCGTCACGCAGTTCTACCGGATGGCGACCTGTTATCTGCATGGCGGAAACACTGCCCTGCATGGTCTCTAAAACCAGTTGGCGGCTAGTATTGCCATCAAGACCTATATTCACAGCAGCATTAATCATGGCCTCCGCTATCAGATAAAAATATGCAGGACCGCAACCCGATATGGCAGTGACGGCATCCATGTGTTTCTCCTCAACCACCACGACATGGCCTATTGCTTCAAAGAGTTCGCATACTTTTTGGACTTGTTCAACCCCAGCCCGTTTTCCCGCACACACTGCGGTCATTCCCTTACCTACCAGAGCTGGAGTATTAGGCATGACCCTGATTACCGGACAATGCGCTTTTAAACTTCTTTCTATGGTTGCCGTTTTTACACCGGCTGCAATGGATACTACCAACTTATCAACTGTGACAGCATCAGCTACATCATTTAGTAAGGCTTCCATCTGGGCAGGCTTTACCGCCAGGATAACCAGGTCGCTTCCAGTTATAACTTCTCTGGAACCAACAATCTCCGCCCGGAATTCCTTTTGGAACAATTGTGTCCGGCTGTTATCAACATCGTTGACCAGTATCCTGCCGTATTTATCGCGACAATTATTCAGACCAGCGAGAATAGCATACGCCATCTTTCCACAGCCGATAACTCCAATGTTTTGTGACAACCCTATTCACCCCCGGCTTGATGACCGAAATGTGATTTACGCATGAGGGTGCGGTGATCCCTAGCTACCTCAACATTACTAGGTGCAAACACACATATGCTCTTACCCAATTGATGATAACTGCCCTCCAAGGCATAGGTAGTGCCGCTGATAAAATCAATAATCCTGCGGACCACTTCGGGTTCAGTATTCTCGAAGTTGATAATAACCTGTTTTCTGGCTTTCAAATGATCGGCCAGCGCTTGCGCTTCTTCAAAACTGGTAGGTTCACAAACTACTACTTTTACTGATTTGTTGCTGTGTAAACTAACTATATTCGAATTTATCTTTCTGCCTGCATCCTCCATCTGCCCGGACGGCAACGAAAGGAGTTCCTGTCTGACCTCATCATCGGCCTCCATTCCCATCCAGCGCCACACTTTGGCGAACCAGCTCATTATGAACCCTCCTATCCTACTTATAAAATTTATATAAAACACACCTAATGAAGGTCTGTCTGTTCTTTAATGAAAAATCGCTGTCCCAACTCTTATGATGTTAGCACCCTCCTGTATAGCTACCTCATAATCTTGTGACATTCCCATCGACAGCCATCGGAGATCAACATTCTTGTACCTGCAAGCTTTCAGTCGTTGATGCCAGGCTTTCAACTCATTAAAAACCGGTCTGGCTTGTTCTGGATCTTCTGACAATGGTGCCATGGTCATAAAACCCTGTACTTGAATATTCCGTAATTGCCCGATAGCATCCAGAAAAGATTCGACATCAACTGGCTCTATTCCTGCCTTTTGTTCCTCACCAGCAATGTTTATTTCCATTAGCACCGGCATTCGGATACCTTTCAATCTCGCCTGTCGATCAATTTCTTCAGCCAGGTTCCAGCGATCCAGCGAATGAATAAGGCAGGCGCTTCCGACTACATCACGTACTTTGTTTGTTTGCAACTGGCCTATCATATGCCATCTCGCCTCCGGCAGGGCTTCACTTTTCGGTTTCAATGCTTGCACCCGATTTTCCCCAAAGTCAACCTGCCCCAGAGCATAAACCTCTCTTATAGCATCGATCTCGACCGTCTTGCTGACTGCTACCAGGGTAATCTCCGCCGGATCCCGGTTAACTTTAAAGGCCGCTCTTTCTATATTTCGTTTTACATATGCCAGATTATCTTTCAATGACATATACTTAACCTCTGACGTTATTTCAACCCCGCGACTAAACCGCCAGGAAAGAAACCCCGAAAGTAGAGCCTTTCCCGATCTCGCTTTCGACAAAGACCTCGCCGCCATGGGATTCCACAATATGTTTGACGATAGAAAGACCTAATCCGGTTCCGCCCTGATTACGCGATCTGGCCTTATCTACGCGATAAAATCGTTCAAAAACACGGGGCAAACTGTCCGGAGGTATACCTACTCCGGTGTCGCTTATGGTAGTAATTACGCGGCTGTCACGCATCCGGCTGCGGACAAATATAGATCCTCCCGGGGGGGTATACTTGATAGCATTATCCAAAAGATTTATCAACACCTGACCTAACAAGTCTTCATCTGCTAATACCAGGGACAGACCGTCGGGGTAAACAAATTCTACATGAAGCTTCTTATCGCTAATCTGTGGGCCGAGCATGTTCATCACCCCGCGCATGGAACGAATAATGCAGACTGGCTGAGGATGAACGATCCTCTCTTTTGATTCTATTGAGGAAAGGGTCAACAAGTCTTCTATAAGGCGACTAAGACGGTCGGTCTCTGAGTCAATTATACTTAGGAATCTTCGACATATTGCACTGTTTTCCATCGCCCCATCAAGTAAAGTCTCCACAAATCCCTTAATTGATGTGAGCGGCGTTCTTAACTCATGGGACACATTGCCAACAAAATCAGACCGCATCTGGGCAAAATTTCGGGCATCAGTTACGTCATGAAATACAGCCACCGCACCCTCGATATCTTTGTTCTCGCCTTTAATGGCTGCCACGTGTACACGGTAGACCTGAGTAGAAGAATGGAGCGTTGTTTCTGAAAATACTTCATTCCCTTTCAGCAATACCTCCTGAATCATCATGCCGATCTCATCATCTGCCATTAGATCAGTGATCCTTTTGCCCAGCAACCCTCCATCACGAACCAGAAACAGGTTCTCGGCAGCTTGATTGCTTAGTGCAACTTCACCATGCAAATCGCAAATAATAACTCCATCGATCATGCTGGACATAATAGCCTGCATCTGGCGGTATTCTCTGGTCACGGACAGCATACTATTCACCTCTTAGTTAACTCGTCCCTCAACAAAGCGATAACCTACACCTCTAACTGTTTCTATATAATTAGGATAGGTAGAATCATCCTTCAGCTTCTGCCTCAAATGCCTGATATGGACATCAACCGTACGTGTATCACCAGAGAATTCATAGCCCCATATCTTTTCCAATAAGGCTTCACGTGTAAAAACTTTCCCCTGATGCGAGGACATCAGAGTGAGCAGTTCGAATTCTTTGGGAGTGAGTTCCAGTTTCTCCTCACCTAGAAATGCTTCATACTTGTCAGGTATTACGATCAGGTCCTTGACCACAAATATCTTCTTGCCTACGGCTTTTTCCGCCTCAAGTATCTTCAATGCCCTAAGCCTGGCCTTAACCCGAGCTACCATTTCACGGGGACTGAAAGGTTTCTTAATATAGTCATCAGCACCCATCTCCAGACCCAAAACAGTGTCAAACTCTTCCCCTTTGGCGGTAAGCATAATGATAGGAATTGCATTGGTCTCGGCATCCTGCTTAAGATTACGGCATACCTCGAGGCCATCCATACCTGGCAGCATTATGTCTAGAAGTATCAGATTGGGCGTTTCCGATTTGACAGTCTGCAGGGCACTTACCCCATCATAAGCTACCAGTACCTGATAACCCTCTTTTTCCAGATTGAATTTGACGAGTTCAACAATATACGTTTCGTCATCTACGACCAGTATTTTAGGAATTGGCACTCAATCACCTCAATCAAGATAAGCTTTATAAGCAAGCTACTTCCAACAAGCATTATATCACCAAAATAGTCAATTGAGCTGCACCTCTTCTATCAGCGATTTTTGAGCTGTTCGATGGT